>DBCJ01000126.1:4214-18112 GCA_002293005.1 Ignavibacteria bacterium UBA961
ACCATTGATAGCTTATCAATGAGAGACACTTCAAGCAATTATGTACTTGAGGTTATTGTGGTTGCAAACAATGCTCGATTCTATTCCAATCCGGTGAAAATACAATTGTATCAAGCAACAGAAATCACCAAGCATCCGGTATCAGAGCAAGTATGTATGAATAAACCTTATACTTTCTCCGTAGAAGCACAAGGTGAACAGACAACATATCAATGGCAAAGAAATGACACCAATATTGTTGGTGCAAGTGAAGCAACATATACTGTTCCTCTCATGTCACGCGATTTAATTGGTCAGTACCGTGTAATCGTAACTGCCATCTGTGGTACAAAGGCATCAAACATTGCAACAATAACAGCTCTTCAAGAATTGGTTGTATTGAGCCAATCACCGAAAAATGTGGTTATCAATCTCACCAAAAATCTCTCATTGGATGTATATGCCGCCGGTGTAACTCCTCTGCGCTATCAATGGTATAAGAATGGTGAAAAAATTGACGGTGCAACCGAAGCAAGATATTTCAAAGGCAATGCAACTTCAATAGATAGTGGTTCTTATTGGTGCGTCATCAATGATCAATGCGGTGAGATCAAATCAGATACCATGAAGGTACGATTGGTTCCTGTATCTGTGGAAGATGAAGGTGCAATTACAAGTGTGGCAACATTTGGTTTACAACAAATCATGCCGAATCCCGCAAGCGATCAAATCAATGCTCGTGTCATGAGCATTATGCCAGGTGATGCAATGATTGAAATACATTCAATTCTCGGAACAAGCATGATTCCTGCTTTCAAGATTTCAGTTGACAAAGGATATACAGATATTCCTATCAATATTGAATATCTTACACCGGGAACATATCTCTGCACAATGAACATGAATGGCAAAGTTTCTACACAGACATTCACCATTGTACGATAAACGATTGCTTATCACTCAAGTAAAAAGAGCCATGGACATCAATCCATGGCTCTTTGCTTTTTGGGATGGCTTCAGAATAGTGATTTATTGTAAATTTGTGTGCTTTATGCCATTCATTTTGGAGTTAAAATGTACTTCAATGTACTTCTTGCCCTATTCATGATGCTCAATGCATCCATGCTCTTTGCACAAGTTGCCATCCCAATTAATACACGCGTCAAAGAGATGGGAAGTGAGCCCAGAGAGCATTCCATTGACATGCTTACAATGTCTGTGCGATTATCCTTTGAACCAAAACAAAGTTTGGTGAAAGGAATGGTCACACATGTATTCACACCGCTTCGCAAAAATGTTGATTCCATCGTTTTTGATGCTATTGACATCACGATCAAGGAAGCAATGTTGAATGGAAAACCTGTCCGACATAAAAATACCGGCAATGAAATCATTGTCTATCCATTGAATATGAAGTGGAATTCCACTGATTCAATTTCATTTGTGTATGAGGCAAGCCCGAGAAAAGGACTCTACTTCATTGGCTGGAATGATACGACAAATCGTTCAAGAAAACAGATTTGGTCGCAAGGTCAAGGCATTGACAATCGTGCATGGATTCCAATGTATGATGAGATGAATGATAAGTATATCACTGAAACATATACAACATTCGACAAAGAATATGAAGTGCTCTCCAATGGAAATCTCATCTCAGCAAAAGATAATAGCGATAATACCAAAACATGGCATTATCGCATAGATAAGCCACATGCTCCATATCTACTCACATTGATTGTGGGTCGCTTTGCCATCGAAGAAAGAGCATCTGCTTCCGGTATCAAACACAAATTGTACTACTATCCTGAATTCCCTGAAAGAGTTGAACCAACATATCGCTTCTCCACAGAAATGATGGATTGGCTCGAGTCATATATCGGCGTACCATATCCCTGGAAAACCTATGCACAAGCCATGGTTCAGGACTTTACATTCGGCGCGATGGAAAATACGACTGCCACAACTTTTGGTGATTTTTCTTTTGTTGATAATCGTGGATTCAAAGACAGAAGTTATATCGCAACGAATGTGCATGAACTCACGCATCAGTGGTTTGGAGATTTCATAACAGCACGCTCTCAACAGCATGTGTGGCTACAAGAGAGTTTTGCGACATTCTACCCTAAATATTTCTTCAGAAGATATACCGGCCCCGTGATGCCTGATGCAAAGAAATATTTCGGTGAAGATGCCTATCAATGGAATCGTCGCGGTGAACAAAACTCAGCTTTGTCAGCCGGAGAAAAAGACAGACTACCAATTGTCCATCCATCATCCGGTTCAGCGAGGATCTATCCAAAAGGATCAACAGTCATCGACATGATGATGTATGTATATGGCGAAGATGAAGTGCGAAGAGTGATCAAACATTATTTGGAAAAGCATCCCTATGGAAATGTTGAAACCAATGATTTATATCTCGCCTTTCAAGACACACTTGGTTTAAGTCCTGATTGGTTCTTCGAACAATGGTTATACAAAGGCGGTGAACCTCATTATTCCGTGAATTATGTGGAAGTCGTCAAAGAGAATATCAGAAATACCGTATTCCATATCGAACAAATTCATCCACAAGATGAACTCACAAAACCATTCGCAATGCCTATTGTATTTGAAGTTCATTATAAGGATGGAACAAAAGACAGCAAAACAGCTTGGATTGACAAAACATTCAATAATGTGCTCGTGCCAAATCCTGGAAATAAAGAAATTGCCTTCACATTATTCGATCCATCAAGTAATGTGCTAAAGCGTATCACATTCAAAAAATCATTTGCTGAATTGCGTGAACAAGTACTCAAAGCACCAAACATGATTGATCGCTATGATGCACTTGTTGCATTAAAAGAAATCGATGATCCATCTAAACAAGAATTGCTCGAGAAGATATTTGCGAAAGAACAATTCCATGCGATGAAAAGTGAAGTGCTCAATCAGATGATGGATCGTAAAACTCCTAAAGTATATGCTCTCATTCAAAAAGGAATGGAAGATCCATCTGAAGATGTAAGAAAAACAGCATTGAATGGATTCAAAATCATACCCCGTGAATTGAAAAGCGCCGTCGAAAATTTATTGAAAGATAAATCCTATGGAATTGTCGCGACTGCTCTGGAGAAATTGGCAGATGCTTTTCCGGCTGACATTCCATCATACTTGAAAACCGTTGAATCACAAATTGGACATCATGCACAGATACGCATCAAATCATTAGAAATCCGCTCAAGCAAAGGTGATGCAATTGCACTCGATTCCTTAATAGATTATACCGGTCCTTCCTTTGAATTCTGGACACGCCGAAATGCAATGAATGCACTCAAGCGCATCAATGCATTCAATGAGAAGGCCTTATGGAATATATTGGATGGTGCATGGAATCCAAATAGTAGACTTGCTTCTAATTCCATTGAAACATTGCAGTACTTTTATCAGCAAATTCAGCATAAAATGCTCATGATCAATGCCCGTAATGGCAAATCTGATTGGAAACCTTGGCAGAAAAAACAATGGGAACAAATCATACGATGATGAATTGAGAGATTTCTCTTAATTTTAACTAAAACCTTAAGGAAACAAATATGAACAGATTACTATCTACAGCCCTTGCTCTCATATTCGGCATGACATTACTTTCATCATGCACAACGAATACAGAGCCAACAAGCTCTGCTACACTCCTCAGTTTGAGTCAAATCAGCAATAATGCCGGTTATGCTTGGTTTGATGCGGAAAAAAGCATTTATACTCCGGATGATTCAAAAGTGCGTGATATCAATCAAGCATTTAAAAATAAGAATCAGAAAATTTATTTCTTTGTGAATCCTTCATGTTCATGTGATGGAACAAAAAAGACATTTCCAAGAGCAATTCGCATTCTCAAGGATGCCGGTATTCCTGATGATCGCATTGTGATCTATTCAATGAAATCACATACAGATGATCATCCATTAAAAGACAAATTCCAATTGCGTGATCTTCCATCCATTTTCATCACAGTGAATGATGTGATCAAATGCAAAATGGAAGTGATTGATGGACAATTATATGTCAGTGGAAATGGTAAGATTGACGACAGTCCCGGACAAAAACTCGAAGAAGTCATGGCTGACGGATTCAGCTGGTAAGTAAAAAGTCGCTCACATGAGCGACTTTTTTTTATCCAATATCTCTTGCGGACTGTTCTATTGATTTGGCAAATGCATGCGATGTCCAATCAAAACCTTTTTGTATCACCGCTTGATTTCCTAATCCCGGAGGGATTATTCCATTTGCAGTGAGATCATGGTCCATCATGATATGCACGAGTTCTTCAAATGTGATAACCGGTTCCCATCCGAGTTGTTTTTTAGCTTTTGAAATATCCGCTTGCAATTTGTCAACTTCCGTTGGACGAAAATATCTCGGATCAACTTCAATGATGCATTGTCCGGCTACTATATTACCTACAGCATTTTTGGCATATGCTTTTTCATCAATGCCACTGCCTTTCCATTCTATTTCAATTCCGACATAAGAGCAAGCTATTTCGATGAAATCACGCACGGAGTGACATGCTCCTGTACCAACCACATAATCGTCGGGTGAATCTTGTTGCAACATCAGCCACATCATTGCAACATATTCAGGGGCAAAACCCCAATCTCGCAATGCATCCAAGTTGCCGATGTATAATGTCTTTTGCTTCCCCGACAAAATACTTGAAATCGCTCTTGTGATTTTTCTTGTAACAAATATCTCACCGCGTCTCGGACTTTCATGATTGAATAGAATGCCATTACATGCAAACATATTATAGGCATTACGATAATTCACTGTCATCCAATACGCATATAATTTCGCTGCTGCATATGGACTTTGCGGCATGAATGGCGTCAATTCATGTTGTGGGGCGGGAGCCGATCCATATAACTCTGATGATGATGCCTGATAAAATTTGGTATTGATGCCGCTTCTGCGAATCGCTTCCAATATTCTTGTTGTACCAAGCGCTGTGATATCACCCGTATATTCGGGCATGTCGAAAGAAACGCGCACATGACTCTGTGCACCTAAATGGTAAATCTCATTTGGTGCAATGGAATGCATGATTTCAGTGAGAATTCCGGGGTCGGAGAGATCGCCATAATGCAAATGTAATCGCGCACCATGTTCATGCGGATCAACATACATATGATCAATCCGATGTGTATTGAATGTACTTGCACGTCGAATGATTCCATGCACTTCATATCCTTTCTTCAAGAGATATTCAGCAAGATAGGAACCATCTTGTCCCGTAATTCCTGTGATCAATGCAATTGAGCTCATGAGATGATATTCTCCGTCCTATTAATCAATCGTTTTGCGAATCATTCTGCACATGAAGAATCCATCGCTTCCATGCTTTGCAGGATTCATTGACAACATGCATGCATCGGGGTCTTCATTGAGCAAGGATTCTTGCACTTCTTTGGGAAATGCATTGCGTAGAGAATCTAATGCGAAATCTTCATTCTGCTCTAAAAACAAAGAGACAAGATCTTGATTTTCTTCACGCATCAATGAACATGTTGCATAGACAAGCACACCGCCGGGCTTCACATAGGCGGACGCTTTCGTAAGAATTTCCAATTGCGTACGCTGTATGCTTTCAACATGTTTTTTCTTCAAATTCCATTTGATATTCGGTGATCTACGCACAGTTCCCATACCGGTACACGGTGCATCAACCAATACTGCATCACATGTTTGCGCAAACATTTGCAAAGCATTTTTTGAATGACCTTTCAAATGCATGGGAATGATATTGATGGAATGATAACCGGCTCTGTCTGCTCGATTACGGATTTCTCTCATTCTGCTATAATCTATGTCAGTCGAGAGAATTTCACCTTGATCATGTTGCAACATTGCAAGATGCAAAGACTTTCCACCTGCTCCGGCACAATAATCCAAAATACGCCAATGCTCTTCCGGAGATACGGCAAAAGAAATCAATTGACTTCCTTCATCTTGCACTTCAATTGCTCCCGACATGAAAATGTCAAGATGCGTCAGTGGAATGCGTTCAGGCATGATGATGGCATGTGGCGAGTACTTCCCGGTTTTGCATGGAATGCCATCTCTGCGAAGTATATCAATCGCAAGATCTCGATCAATGATTTCAGCATTGATGCGAAGTCCTACAGGTGCCACTGAATGTAATGATGTGCAGAGATCAGCGATCTCTTTGCATGACATGCCTTGCTCTTTCCATAGACTCACAATCCATAATGGCATGGCACAGTAGAGCGACAATATCTGTGCTTTATCAGGATCGGAAATATCATTTTCTGCGATGATGATTTGGGACTCTGCAATTACTTGTTCATATGCATCAATGACTCCCGCTTTCCATGCTTCAGCGGCTTCATCGCGCAAACCAAGTTTTTCAGATATGGAATAATCTATTCCTTCTTCCGCATCTCTGACGCCAAAAAAAGGATGGAGATATTGTTCGATTGGAAATGATTTCAAATCGGTTCCGATGATACAATGAGCAATCATTACATCCCAAGGATGGACTTGCTCAATTTCAATTGGGGCAACTTCATTCGCCTTTTTCGCGCAATGTTCAATCAGAGTAGCAACGCGAAGTGAAGAAAACAATAATTCAGAAATGAATTTTCTGTCTTTACTTCCGATATATTTTCTTCCGCGGAAATAATCAGAAGCAATGTCTTCTCCCGTTCTGTGAGCTTTACGCAGAATCTGAAATAATTGGGCGCCATGTCCGACAAGTGAGGTGAATTGCATGATGATTATAATTCCGAAAGTGCTTCTTCAACAATACTAATTGCTTTTTCGAGGGTGACATCGAGTTTATCATTGATGATTATATGATCGAAATGTCGCATATATTCCATTTCCATTGCGGCACGACTAAGTCTTTGCGCAATTTGTTCTTCGCTTTCTGTCATTCGACTTCGCAAGCGATCTGCCAAGATGGATAAATCGGGAGGAGCGATATAAATAAGCAATGATTCCTCAGGATATGCATTGCGAAGCGATACTGCTCCTTTTACATCCACATCGAATAGAATCAATCCTTGTTCCTGAATTCTCTTATCGGTTTGCGAACGAAGCGTACCGTAATAATTACCAAAGATCTCCTCATATTCAACCAGATTTCCATTGTCGATATTGTTGAGAAATTCCTCTCTCGACAAAAAGAAATAGTCCTTTCCATGTTCTTCTCCCGCACGCATTGGACGCGTCGTTGCAGAAACTGAAAAGGCGCATTGCGAAAATTGCTTGAGCAAATGTCTTGCAACTGTTGTTTTACCGGCTCCGCTAGGCGCGGATAATACAATGAGATTCTTCATTAAAATTATTCGATATTCTGTGCTTGTTCTCTGATGCGTTCAAGTTCTTCTTTCATTCCAACAACATAATGTGCAATATCTGCATCATTTGCTTTTGATCCGATGGTATTGATTTCTCTGTTTAATTCCTGTGTCAAGAAATTCAATTTTCTACCTACGGGTTCTTTGTCTTGCATCAATTCATTGAAATACTTGATATGACTTCTCAAGCGAACACTTTCTTCCGATACATCTAGTTTATCTGCAAGAATGATGATTTCCTGGTTCAAGCGATATTCTTCGATTTCTTCATTGTCCAATAACAATGCAAGTTTTTGTCTTAAACGTTCACGCTCTTCCGGAATGCGCGTTTTGGATCTTTCTTCAACATAAGAAAGTGAATGCTCAATATTCTTGATGCGCATCAGCATATCATCAGCCAATTCTTTGCCTTCATTTGAACGAGCGATATCTAAAGACTGCAATGCTTGTTTCAATGCTTCACGAGCGATTGTCCATTGCAATTCAGCAACATCATCTTTTTCGGATTCTATGAAATGTTGTGAAAAGGAAAGAACATTCGTCATGGTTACTTGTTCATTTCCATGAAGTTCTTTATTCAATTCAGAAAGCATGCCATGTATAGCTTTGGCTTTTTCAATATTTATTCCGGGGATTTTTGCTTCGGCTTCAGTGGACTCAACTTGAACACTCACAAAAATATTTCCGCGATTCAATGCTTTGCGCAACATCTCTCTCACTTCGATTTCTTTGCTCGATAAACTTCTCGGCAATTTGATTGTCGGTTCAAGATATCGTCCATTGACGCTTTTGATTTCTATGATGGCATTGATGCCTTGCTGATTGATCTCTGCCTTCGCAAAGCCGGTCATACTTTTCATGTTTCATTCCGAGTAAAAACAAAGATACAAAATAGGCGTGCTTTGCATGGCTCATGCGGATTTTACGGTGATGACATGTAAGTCGGTACCGCTTTTTAATACGCCTTTTGAGGTCAATCTATATGCAGTCTCCAAGTTTTCGGCAGAATATCCGCCAAATGACTTTATTCCTTGACCAATCAGGATTGGTGCAATGAAAAAGTGCATTTCATCTAGCAATTGTCTTTCGATTACTTCTTGCATCATTATTCCACCACCTTCAATCAAAATGGAAGCTATGCCAAATTGATTTGAGAGATTGGAAAATAACATGGGCAAATCAATTCTTCCTGATTGTCCGAGCATGCAGGACATTGTGTTAATGCCTTGATCATGGAGTTGTTTCACATGATCTGAATGCTCTTGATCTTCGCCATGACAATAGACCGTCAGTCCACGAAATTCATCGGTGAATACTTGAAGCGAAGTCGATAATTGACATTTCGTATCCAAGATGATGCGCATTGGATTTCTACCGGGCATGGAATGTACTGTCAATGATGGATTGTCAGCTTCAGCAGTACCACGACCAATCATCACTGCATCAATTTCACCACGCATGCGATGGACTTCATGTCTGCTTTCTTCACAAGTGATCCACTGTGATTCACCGGTTGAAGTGCCTATGCATCCATCCAATGATTGTGCAATCTTCCCGATGATATATGGCATGCCGGTGAGAATATGCTTCACAAAGGAACGATTCATCCAAAATGCTTCTTCTCTACAAATATCTTCAATGACTTCAATTCCTGCTTCACGCAATAAAGCAATGCCTTTACCGGCCACAAGTGGATTCGGATCTTGCATCGCAATCACGACTGTTGCAATTCCTTTTTGAATGAGAAGCGGTGCACAGGGTGGTGTTTTGCCAATATGCGCGCATGGCTCAAGATTGACATAAGCAATGGCACCTTTGGGATCTTCCGTGCACCTGTTCAAAGCATCCACCTCGGCATGCGGACCACCGAATTCACGATGCCAACCTTCACCGATGATATGACCATCTTTGACTATCGTGCATCCTACGCGTGGATTTGGACTCACTTTGCCAGTACCGCGCAAAGCCAATCGAATTGTATGTTGCATGAAATCTTCATGTGTTTGCATGTTCATTCACGATGATTGAGTGGGAAGATGAAGACTGCAAAGAAAAAAAGCCCTCCAATCGGAGAGCTTTCTTTCTGCTATATGGCTCATCAGCGAGAATAAAACTCGATAACGAGAGGAATTTCACAAATCACAGGAACTTCTTCGCGAGCAGGAAGATGTAGGAATTTGACTGAGAAGTCCGCTTTGGACAATGTCAAATACACCGGAGGTGCAGCAGTTCTAATTGATTCTTGAAATGCTTCCATCTTGCGGCTTTTTTCACGAACGGAAACCACATCATTAACCTTCACTTGATATGAAGGAATATTGACCGGCTTGCCATTGACAAGAAAATGACCATGATTTACATATTGACGAGCAGATGCCATTGAACGAGCAAGTCCTGAACGGAATACCAATGCATCAAGGCGTGTCTCAAGCATTTGAAGAAGGATATCCCCGGTATTACCGGTAAGATGTGATGCCTTCTTGAAATAATTTGTCATTTGGCGTTCATGGATATTATACTGCAAACGAAGCTTTTGTTTTTCGAAAAGCTGTGTTCCATAAACAGATAATTTTCCACGACGCTTTGTGGAACCGTGTTGGCCCGGAGGGCTCTTTCTGCCGGCTTTGTCGCTCGACATGATCTTGCCGGCTTTCGCCGTCATTGGAACACCGATTTTGCGGGAGTTCCTTACCTTAGGTCCGGTATAATTCATAGTACTCCTTGTACCACGCTGCGGGATATCGACTCCCGCGCAATATTGATGAAAAACGCCATGAAGATATCACATGTGATAATCATGGTTAGTACAATCCGAAAGGGCTACAAATCTAGGGTTTTTCCTTGGAACATTCAAAGAGTTTATGCTTTGATATTGTCTTTTAGCCAATTTGTGACTTCCTCGACATGACCCGGTACTTTGACCTTTGCATAGATTTGTTTGATTTTTCCATCCGTATCAATGATGAAAGTGGAGCGTTCGACACCCATATAGGAACGGCCATACATCGATTTTTGCACCCAAACGCCATATTTTTCACAAATCGACTTATCTTCATCGGAAATCAAGCTAAAATTCAAATCATGATCATTGATGAATTTCTGATGGGATTTGATGCTATCGGGGCTTACTCCGATGACTTTCACGCCCAACTTGGTGAGTGATGACATGCTATCACGAAAATCACATGCTTGTTTGGTGCAACCACTGGTATTGTCTTTGGGGTAGAAATACAAAATATACCATTGTCCTTTAAGATCTTTTGAAGCAATGACTTCATTGTTTTGATCCACTCCCTTGAATGCGGGAGCCGCGGCATTCAGTTTAACCGGCATGATTTTCCTCGAAAAGTATAATGTTAATAACGAAACTAATCATTCAATGCATGATTGCACGCACTGCAATACCCCTTAAAGAAAACGGCGTATGATTAGTTCCAATTGACCTGCCTGCACCAAACCGGATTGTCTCCAGACCACTTTTCCTTTTTGAAAGAGAATCAAGGTGGGCACGGATTGAATTCCATATTGTCTTGCTGTTTGGGGATTTCCATCGACATCCATTTTAATAATGGTGATTTCATTCCCAATCTTCTTTTTTACTTCTTGCAGGATCGGTGGCATCATTTTGCATGGACCGCACCATTCGGCTGAGAAGTCGACAAGTAGAAGATCTTTATCTTCGATGATTTGAGCAAAAGTTGCCATAGATTCAATCAAGTGCATTGTAAAACAAAAGTGAGTCTGTTCACGATTGAGAATCACACATAGTGTAATCCCAAGGAGCATTGTTCAAACTCATGTCCATTGATGCAGATTTCGTATCTTCGCGCATCGTTCTTCCTCCTCATTTTGTACGCATCCAATCCACATGAATAATCTTCGGGATCTCGACAAACCCAATTGCAATTGCGGCATTGTAGGTATCTATAATGATCCGCAGGCATCAGTCATGGCCTATTATGCATTACATGCACTGCAACATCGCGGACAAGAAGCCGCAGGTATAGTTGCTGCCGGTAAAGTGGATGATTCCATGAAATTCACATCACATAAAGGCGAAGGCCTAGTACTTGATGTATTTTCCGCTCCGAATGTCCTTACAGAAAAATTAAAGGGAAATATGGCGATTGCACATAATCGCTATTCCACAACAGGAAGCGGTGGCATTGCAAATGTTCAGCCATTTCTCACGAAATATCGTTCCGGTACGATAGCCGTGGCGCATAATGGTAATCTGACCAATACAAAGACATTACGCAATGAATTGCAGAATGAAGGTGCTATATTTCAGACTACGACAGATAGTGAATTGTTTTTGCATTTGATTGCTCGTAGCAAAAAGGAATCGCAACTCGATCAAATTCGTGAAGCATTACGCATTGCTCGTGGTGCATATTCACTTGTCATCATGACAAACAATGCACTTGTGGCCGCTCGTGACCCCTATGGTTTCAGACCACTTTGCATAGGAAGAAAAAAAGTGGAAGATGGATGGTCTTATGTGGTCGTTTCAGAAACATGTGCTCTTGATATCATCAGCGCAGAATATGTGCGAGATGTGAAGCATAATGAGATTATTGTGATTGATGATGAGACAGTCAAAACCGGTGAGATCAAGAGTTATCTCATAGATGATGAGACGCCATGTTCAAAACATTGCATTTTTGAGTATATCTATTTCTCAAGACCCGATTCCAGAATCTTTGGTCATAATGTCGATAAAGTTCGCAGAAAACTTGGTAAAAACCTCGCAGAAGAAAGTCCTGTTTCTGCTGATTCCCCCGATGATAAAGTCGTTGTGATTGCTGTACCCGACAGTGGAAACACCTCTACACTTGGTTATGCGAATGTCAATAATGAATTGGGCAATCCATCACGTTATGAAATTGGTCTTATTCGCTCTCATTATGTGGGAAGAACATTCATCGCACCCGGGCAGAATAATCGCGAATTCAAAGTCAAGACCAAATTCAATACCGTCAAAGGCGTATTGGAAAATAAAAAAGTAGTGGTGGTTGATGATTCAGTGGTTCGTGGAACAACTTCACGCGCACTCATCAATTTGATTCGAGAGGCACATCCCAAAGAAGTGCATATGCGCATTACCTCACCACCAATCACACATCCATGTCAATATGGAATGGACTTCCCAAGCAGAGAAGAATTGATTGCAAATCATCATCAAGAGATTTCCGGCATTGCTTCTTCACTCAATGCGGATTCATTGCATTATTTGTCAGTCGAAAAACTCATGCAATCCGTACCTCAAGAAGAAGGCATCGGATATTGCAATGCATGCTTCACGGGAGAGTATCCCGTGCAAATCGATCTTACAGCACATAAACATTCCACTGAAGAATGAGCAAATCCTTTACATCATTGCAAGATCTCGCATCTCTCTTGCCGGATGATGCCAAAAAGAATGATCAGATCATCGAAAAGAAAAAAGGATATGATGGTTCGCAACAACGCATCGATATCCGCCTCGACAAAAAAGGAAGAGGTGGTAAAATGGTGACCGTACTCTCTGGCTTTCAATCAAATCCCACTGAACTCGATACACTCTGCAAAACATTCAAAAAACTCTGCGGAACAGGCGGTACCGTCCGCGACAATCTCATTGAAATTCAGGGCGATCATCGAAAAAAGTTAGAACAAACGCTCATCGAACGCGGATATAAAACAAGAATGATTGGATAGAAACATGTTCTCTTCTGTTAAAAACATACACTTCGTTGGAATAGGTGGTATCGGCATGAGCGGTATCGCTGAGATTCTGATTAATCAGGGATTCTCAGTAAGTGGATCCGATCTTTCGGCATCACAGAATACCGAATATTTGAAATCGATTGGAGCGACGATACATATCGGACATCATGAGGCACATATTGCAAATGCTGAAGTGGTGGTATATTCAAGTGCAGTAAAACCAAATGAAAATCCTGAAACAATCGCGGCATTGGAACATGGAATTCCAATCATCCGCAGAGCTGAAATGCTTGCTGAAATTTCACGATTGAATTATACGCTTGCTATTGCAGGTACACATGGAAAAACCACAACCACATCACTGTGTGGTCTTGTATTGATGAAAGGTGGTATTGACCCAACCGTGATTGTGGGAGGTCGCTTGAATGGTTTGGGTGGAACGAATGCTCGATTGGGACGAGGTGAATGGACCGTGGTTGAAGCCGATGAATATGATCGATCATTTCTCCAATTATTCCCGACAATAGCAATCATCAATAATATCGAAGCGGAACATCTTGATATTTATGGCACGGCTGAGGAAGTAGAAAAGGCATTCATTGAATTCTCCGGAAAAGTTCCTTTTTATGGTTTTGTTGCAGTCGGACTCGATGATGCAGGTATTCGTTCAATGTTGCCACATATCAATAAGAAAGTTGTGACATTCGGGCTGTCTCGTCAATGCGATATTCGAGCAATTGATATCATTCCACATGAAAGAAGCACTGAATTCACCGTTATTTCTCATGGAGAAAAACTCGGTAAAGTCAATCTGAATATCCCCGGTGAATATAATGTGAAGAATGC
>DBCJ01000128.1:0-6095 GCA_002293005.1 Ignavibacteria bacterium UBA961
CGGGGTGCAATCATCAAAGCCCCAGCGGGGCGACATCACAATAACAGACGCAAAAAAAATCCCCTTGCTTTCATGGGCAAGGGGATGTTGTTTAGTCTTCGAATCTTCTGTCATCTCTCGGACGATCATCACTTGGGCGCTCTTCGCGAGGACGATCATCACGGGGTCTATCATCACGACGAGGACCTCTATCGCGATCATATCCGCCACGACCACCACGATCTCTGTCATAACCACCACGACCACCGCGATCATCACGGCGAGGACGCTCTTGTCTTTGTGGTTCTACATAACCTTCGGGAGGAGTGAGAAGAACTTTATGACTTAATCTGAATTTTCCATCTGATTGGATTTCAAGAAGCTTGACATCAATTTGCTGTCCGACTTTCAGAACATCACCAACATTTTGGAAATGTTCATAGCTAATTTGTGAAATATGCAAAAGACCTTTAGTCTTCGGCATGAATTCAACAATTGCACCAAGTCCTTCACGCACATCTTTGACGGTTGCGGTATAGACTTTACCAACTTCCGGCGGACTTGTAAGAACTTTAATTCTTTCAATGGTCTTCTGAGCGGCTTCTTGATTTGTTGCGGCGATAATACATGATCCATCATCTTCGATCGTGATTTCAACACCGAATTCTCTTTGCATGCCACGAATGGTATCACCACCAGGTCCGATTACTGTACCAATCATGTCTTGAGCAATCATGATTGTTGTGAGTCTTGGAGCAAATTCAGAAAGATCAGAACGATGTTCAGAGAGAGATTCATTCATGATGCTGAGAATATGTAGACGACCATGACGAGCCTGATCCAATGCGCGACGCATGAGGTCGGTTGATAAACCACCGATCTTGATATCCATTTGACAAGCAGTGATACCTTCAACAGTACCTGCAACTTTGAAGTCCATATCGCCAAGGAAATCTTCATCACCCAAAATATCACTTAAAATCGCTGAGTCATCTTCTTCCATGATGAGTCCCATTGCAATTCCAGCAACCGCTTTCTTCACAGGAACACCGGCGTCCATAAGTGCAAGACTTCCTGCACAAACAGTTGCCATAGAGGAAGAACCATTCGATTCCAAAATGTCAGAAATGATTCTCACTACATAAGGGAAATCTTCATCACTTGGCATCATCACTTTTAATGCGCGCTCTGCAAGTTTACCATGGCCGATTTCACGACGACTTGTGCCTGTCATGCGACCTGCTTCACCGGTGGAGAAAGGAGGGAAATTGTAATGTAACATGAAGCGACGGAATTCTGTTTCGAAAAGACCGTCAATCATTTGTTCATCTCTCTTTGTACCAAGTGTGACTGTAGATAAACTCTGCGTCTCACCGCGTGTGAACAAAGCGGATCCATGTGTTCTTGGAAGTAATCCAGGAATACAATCTATAGAACGAATATCTGTTGTTTTTCTACCATCCAAGCGTCTCTTGTCTTCAATGATCATGCGACGCATTTCATGCTTTTCAATCTTTGAAATATATCCCTTGACTTTCTTAGTACGAGCATCAATTAGTGCTTGTACTTCAAGTGGTTCTGCTTCTTGTAATGCATTGAGAACGGTTTCGCGCAATGACTTTGCAAATTCAATGCGTTGCTCTTTGATTGAATCTTTGCGAATTTGTTCTTTGATGAGTGGCGCGGCAATGGCTTTTACAGCCAAAAGCAGAGCTTCATCATCTTCAACTACCTCAAATTCTCTCTTTGTTTTGCCTGCAAGTTCACGCAATTGCAATTGCAATGCATTGAGTTGCTTGATTGTGGCATGCGCAAATTCCAATGCCGCAATGAAATCTTCTTCAGAAATTTCTTTTGAACTTCCTTCCACCATCATGATGGCTTCATCTGTTCCTGCAACAATAATTTCAATATCTGATTCCAATAATTGACTCATCGTTGGATTGCAAATGAATTCACCATTCACACGGCCAACCATGACTTCGGAATAAGGACCACCAAATGGAATATCTGAAATCACAAGTGCCGCTGAAGCACCGACTGCCGCTAATGTGTCGGCATCAACCTCTGGTTCTGATGAATAAATGGAAGCCACAAGTTGGGTTTCAAATTTCCAACCTTTGGGGAAGAGTGGTCTAGCGGGACGATCAATCAATCGTGCTGATAAAATTTCTTTTTCGCTGGGCTTACCTTCGCGTTTAAAAAAACCACCGGGAATTTTACCGGCCGCAGCTGCTTTTTCACGATACTCTACGGTGAGAGGTAAAAAGTCAATATCAGGTTTTGGATCTTGAGACGCGCATGCAGTGACAAGCACCATTGTATCGCCATGACGAACCATGACTGCACCATTGGCAAGTTTTGCAAAACGGCCTGTCTCGATTGAATATTCCCGTCCATTGAGATTGAGGGAAACTGAATGTTGTGCCATAATTCTCCTTGAAAAGCACTTGAAACATTCATGGGAAGACTTGTTCTGAGGACAGAAGTCTGAGCGGAGGAAGAAACCTGAAAAAGATACCTTCCTGCACTCAGAGCGGCATGCCCACAATCATGAAGCTCCCATGATTATATTATTACATAATAAACAAAAAAGGGCGCCATGAGCGCCCTTGAATTTACTTTCTGATTGATAATGCACTAATGATAGCGCGATATCTGGTAATGTCATTTCTCATCAAATAATTGAGAAGCTTCTTTCTTTTGCTGACCATTTGCATGAGACCACGACGGCTATGAAAATCCTTCTTGTGTTGCTCAAGATGCTTGGCCAATACGGAAATATTTTCCGTCAATAAAGCAATCTGTACTTCAGGCAGACCGGTATTGGACTCATTTCCGCCATATTGTTTGATGATCTCTGCTTTTTTAGCTTGATTCAGCATAAATGTTCTATTGAGATGTAATGTGTAAATCAGTTAAGTGCACCCGTAGGGATTCGAACCCCAAACCTTTTGATCCGTAGTCAAATGCTCTATCCAGTTGAGCTACGGGTGCATCGAATCAGGCTTGGGCGGCCTTCATTTTATTGATATGCAATGCAAGTTTGGATTTCTTGTTTGCAACATTGTTCTTGTGCAATACACCGCGTGATGCAACTCTGTCCAAAATGCTGGTAGCTTTTACGAAAAGCGCTTCAGCTTCTTGAACTGTTTTTGCCAAACGGACGGCTTTAATCGCTTCGCGATATGCCTTACGATTAGCTCTATTGTAAATTGCGCGCTTCTTGTTTTGACGGTCGCGTTTGATCGCTGACTTATGATGTGCCATACGGTATTAATGTATTCAGTTATAGAAATAGAGACACAAATATAAGGAGACTCTTGAAATTCTCCAAACTATTTACAAAAAGGATGAGTCGAAATTAATGGGAAAGTCCAACTATGACTTTTTGCAATATAATAATAGGTGACTGCGAGCTTGTTTTTAGGGTTAAGTCAGCATTTCTTAGCAGATAAAATGCTCTTGCCAATTTCATGGGCGGATAATTTCTGAGCGCTGATTGATATTCCGGTAGAAAGTAGGCATTGATTCCTACGATTTTGGCGATTTCATACGGATTTCCGCCTTGACCTTGAGCATCTTGCAAACGGAACAAAGCCGAAAAGTATCGTAAGAGCATGGAAATGATCATGATTGCATTTCCATCATTGTTTAGCATGTGATGAACAATTTCAATTGATTTGGCTGTATTACCAGCTCCGAGGGCCTTTTGCAATTCAAAAACATTATATATCCTTGATGAACCCACCAATCCCAATACATCTTCTTCGGAATATTGTTTTTTCTCAGGTGCAAAGAGCATCAATTTTTCTAATTCATTTGCTATGTCGCGTAGAGAAATGCCGGCATTTGCAATCAAATATTCACCTGCTTCTCGGCTGATTCCTTTTCCAAATGTTCCCAATCGTTCATTTGTCCATGACAAAAGTTCTCGTTCTGAGACTTTTGGACATTCAAAAGCAGGTATCAAATCAATGATTTCATTGAGGGGAAAAGCGATTCCTGATGCTATTTTCTTAGCCTTTTCGGACTGTTTGGGGTTTTTTCTTGCGGCTCTTAATCCTGTGAGTGAGGGAAAAATGCCGGTAAACACGATAAATGATGTAGGCTGAGGAGACTTTAAATAATTGAGCAGTGCAGATTTACCCGTTGATTTCTTGGATCTTCCGGAGAATAATTTGTCGGCCTGCTTGATGACAATTATTTTCTTTTCTGAAATGAATGGATATGCATCGGCAATGTCAACTATCTGTGATTCACTCGAATTCTCTGCATCGATAATTTCAATGTCATGATGCATGCCTTCGGGTAGAACTTTATGCATGATTGCATGAAATGCCTCCTCACGCAAAAATTCTTCTTCTCCATAAATGAGAAGTGCGGGTGGTAATGGTTCTGTCCCCGTTAGTATCAATTTGAGTGTATCTATGAGCATGTCAACGCTGAATTGCCTTTGGATCGAAGGCATCGCGAAGACCATCACCCAAGAGATTGAATCCATAAACTGCGGCTGCAATTGCAATGCTCGGATATACTGTCAAACCCCAATATTTACCTGCAAAGATATATCCATAATGATCGGAGATGAATATTCCCCAAGATGGCTCGGGCCTTTGTATGCCAAGACCCAAAAAGCTGAGTCCAGCTTCTGCGATGATCGATGAAGCAATTCCTGCAGTCGAGAGTACGATGATGGGTCCAATCGCATTCGGCAAGATATGTCTGAATATAGTTCGCATCGAGCCATAACCAAGTGCGCGAGTAGCTTCCACATATTCCATTTCACGGAGCGAGAAGAATTGACCTCTGACAATACGGGCAATCTCAACCCAACTTGAAATACCGATCGCAATAAATGTTTGCCAAAATGGATTCAGCGTAAATCCCATGATATTATTCGTAAATTTCAAGAGAGAACTCAGCAAAATTGCAAGTAGGATAGTTGGATATGACCAAATCACATTGGTGAACCACATGATCACATTATCAACCCAGCCACGGAAAAATCCGGCGAGTGCTCCAAGTACAATGCCTATGATGAGTGCAATCAATTGTGAAACCACGCCAACCAGAAGGGAAATACGAGCTCCATATACCAAGCGTGATAACACATCTCTGCCAAGTCTGTCCGTACCCAGATAATAAGTAGGAGTGCCATGCCATTCTGATTCACTGCTTCCGGCCATGGTGGAGAGTGCTAGCGACATTTCTTGACCACTTTCGTCACGGTAAAACACCGAATCTTTTACGATTCTATGAGAAAGTACAGGAATGATATTGGGTTCATCTTGATTCGTTGGATTTTGTACATAGAGCACATTGCCAACAAAACCCGATGGCTTTTCAGCATATTCCAAAACAGCAAGAGTCGGTGAAAATGGACTGATCACATCCGCCAATGCGGCAATGAGAACGAGCACACCGATAATGACCATGCCTGTTACACCTGCAGGATGTTTCTTGAGTTTTTTCCATGCAAGTGCTCCAAGGCTCTCTGCTCTCTTTTGCTGTTTTATATCTTTTGACATAGGATGACTCATTGATCAATGTAATTTTACTTTTGGATCGAGAAAGACATAGAGAATATCCACTACTGCATTCACCACTACAAAAATAATGGCCGTAAGTAGAACAGTCCCTTGAATGATGGGATAATCCAATTTTTCAATGGCGCTGATTGCAAGTGTTCCAATCCCCGGCCAATTGAAAATATATTCCACGAAAAATGTTCCGGCGAGAAGTCCTGAAAACCATGCACTGACTGTTGTAACAACCGGATTCAATGCATTTCTCAAAGCATGTTTCAAAATCACGGCTTTTTCCGTAAGTCCTTTTGCTCTGGCTGTTCTCACATAATCTTGATTGAGTACATCTAGCATGGAACTGCGCGTAACTCTGGCAATGATGGAAAGCGGTCTGAATGCCAATGTGAGCATAGGGAGGAAAAGATGACTGATGCCTTTGTCGATATATCCCGAAGATGGAAAAATCTTCCAGATTTCAGCAAATAGCAGGAGCAAAAGCAGTCCAAAGACGAAACTCGGAAGGGAAATACCAAGCAAAGCAAAGCCCATAGTCGAAGCATCAACCCAAGTATTTGCTCGAATTGCCGC
>DBCJ01000128.1:6203-54054 GCA_002293005.1 Ignavibacteria bacterium UBA961
GTATCAAGCACTTCGCGATTTGTTGAATAAGACACTCCCAAATCACCTTGTACAAGTCTGAATACATATTTGGTGTATTGCTCATACATTGGTTTGTCAAGGCCAAGTTGAACTCTCAATGCCTTGATTGATTGCTCATCGGCTCTCTGGCCAAGCATCAATCGGGCAGGATCACCCGGCAAAACAAAATTGATGAGAAATGCCGTGGTCACTACTCCGAAGAGCACTGCCAGTGCATAACCGACTTTTCGTATGATATATCCGATCATGGAGCAATCCATGCATTGTGGGCAATGAAGTATGGTCTCAGATTGAGAAGATGCAATTTACAAAGATTAGATTCCTGATAAACCCTGCTCTTCCAAAGTTTCAGGGGAAATGCGAATCGGATCGGGCAGTGGAAATCCTATGCAACGCTCAGCAATGGAAGAAAATGCATGTACAGAATCAGTGGTGAAAAGTCGAACAATCGGGAGTTCCCCGGCTTGTTTTTGTTCTTCAATCTGTAAAATATTGCATAATTCCTTTGCCGCGGTTTCTCCGCAATCCAGCAATGAAATATCAGGTAAAGTCTTGCCAATTAGATCTTTCAATAAAGGATAATGCGTGCAACCAAGTACGAGGATGTCTATTCCCAATGCAAGAAATTCATGCAAATACTCATGAGCTATCATAGCGGCGGAAGGATGTTGCCCAAAATCTTCCTCCGCAAGAGGAACAAAAAGTGGACATGCTTTGGCATATACCTCAATGTTCAATCCTTTGCTCTCAGCCACATTTCCTATTTCATGCTCATAGGCATGCGAACCAATGGTTGCTCTCGTACCTATGATGCCAATTTTCTTGGTGATGCTTTGCTCAACGGCTGATACTGCCGCAGGATGAATCATTCCGATCACAGGAACCGGACTGATATCTCTAGCAAGATCCAAAGCCAAGGCGGATGCCGTATTACAGGCAATGACAATTGCTTTTACATCAAAACTCAAGAGAAAATTCACGCATTGGCGGGTATAATGTCTGATCGTTTCAGGAGATTTATTTCCATAGGGAACGCGAGCGGTATCACCCAAATACACGAATTCTTCGCCCGGCATGGAATGAATGAGATGTTTCAGAACGGTGAGTCCACCGACTCCTGAGTCGAAGACCCCAATTGGCTGTGTTTGTGACTGTTGAGTGAATTCTGACATTGGAGCAACTCAATACTGTTCAGAAAGAGAGTCGAGTCTTTTCTCAAATCGCTTCATGGAATCATCCAAATCACTTTGTAATTTTTTGAATTGATCCTGAAGAGCTTTGTCATTTTCCTTGGATTGCTGTTCAAGTTGCAAATTTAAATCATCCAAATTCTCATCAATGGATGATATTTCCTGCTTCAAAACCTGTAATCTTTTTTTGAATCCCGTGAGAATCTGTTTTGTCTGCTGCTCATATTGTCCCTTGAATGTGAGCGTATTTTTCTTGAATCTCTCGGTTAATTGCAGAATTTGCTCATTCATGATTTTGAGCACTTGTTTGGCCGCAGGGATATCCTTTTTTTCTTTTTGTTCTTGTGCCTGAAGTGTTACGGTAAACATCATTAGGGCAATGACTAGAAGTGTTTTCATCCCAATTCCTCTTCTTCGGATGCAAAGAGTGCAATAACTTGTTCTGGTTTTTCGGCAGCGGAGATGCTATCACGAAAACTATCTTTGTTCATTAATCTTGAAATGCGAGAGAGAAGTCTTAGATGAGTTCCAACCGTATTTTCTCTACCAATGAGCATGAAGATGATGGTCACGGGTTGCTGATCCAATGCTTGGAAGTCAAGAGGTTCTTTCAATGTCATGAAAGCACCCACGGTCTCTGTGATATGATTCGTCTTGCCATGCGGGAGGGCAAAACCTTTGCCAATGCCGGTTGACATGATTTTCTCACGATCAAAGACTGCTTTTCGGGCTTCTTCCACTTTTGTGATATGTCCACCGGATGCCAAAGCGTCAATCATTGCATCCAATGCAGCATCTTTTGTTGCAAATGTCGTATTCAGCAATATAGCTGAAGGCTGAAGGATATCGGTGATCTTCATACTGGAGCGCCAATGAATGATATAGCAATGTTTGCCGATGAATCGAGCAAGTATTGGGAATTGAAGTGCAAATCTATGGAATTCGCATCAATGAACGATATGTATGGGATGCAAGATTGTAGAAAAAGGTGTGCTGATTTTTATGCCATGAAGTCCTGACGATAAACCATCAGGCAATGAAATGGAAAATGCCTGCATGCCCTGTTTTATTTCCAATTGCATTGTACTGCCTATCTTTCTGCCATCCAAACTGATGAATTCGAGCATTGCGATTCCTTGAAAAGGGGAATGAAATGAACAGTACACAAGATCTTTTGCAGGTTGAGGCATGACTTTGAATTGCTTTATTTGCTGGTCATCTCCAATATTGCTGATGGGATTCTTCGGTATGAGTGATAGTAATTTTACTCCATGTGAAGGAATGCTGAATTGCAATTCTTCACCAAGTAAACCCAATTCTTGATGAGACCATATATCCTTGATCATATATTGTATGTCTTTGGATAAGCCCAATGACTCTCTTGTTATGGACATCATTTGCTCACCAACATCATCTCGATTGAAGAATCCAATGGCGATTCCACCATGTGACAGTGGTTTTGTCCAAATCTCCTGCCATATATTTTTAAAGACTCTCCTTCCTTGAATACCGAGTGGATCTTGATGCATCGAGAGGACTTCATGATTTTTCAGCAATTGAAGAGTGAAAGGATCAATTGAATCCATGTGCATACTGATAATCAATGGGGAATTGAGCAAAGCCCAGAGTGAAACCTGGGTATACTGCTCATGAGCCGTGAGTTCTGTTTTCTTTGTGAATGGAAATGGTTGTGAATACCCCATGCGAAGATGATCCATATCATTCCAGCCATTGTGTCCTGCATATACTTCCAAACCTGCCTGACGGAATCCGACGATATTGGACATGCTCCACCAATTGTCTTGGATATCAGTGGTAGTTCTCCAAGCATGGCCCCCGACTGACCTGCCCCATTTCCACACATCATTATTGCCATATTGACAAAGCATATAAAATATGTCTTGATTACAATCTGACAATAATGTTCCAAGTTTTGCATACGGTGCTTTGGCTAATTCTTCCGGACTGAATTGATTGGTTTTCAAAAGCGAGTCATAGACTGTTTGATACCCGCACCAATCATATTTGACAAGATCGACTTTCAATGAGCAGAAATATTCTGCATCCTGAGCTTCATGATCAAGTGAACCGGGTAATTGTACGCATGTATTCGATCCGGGAGAAGAATATATACCAACCTTAAAACCAAGCGTATGCAATGAATCTATCAATTTGGGAAGATTCGGAAATTTTTTCGCGGGTTGTAAACCATTCATTGATGCTGAATGACTTGTATCCTGCCAGCCATCATCAATCAAGACATATTCAAAACCATAATCTTGGAGTCCGCTCGAGCGCAATGCATGAGCCGCTTTGTACATGTCTTGTTCTGTAACATATTCCCAATGTGCATACCAGGATGACCATCCAATGGGTGCAGAATATGAGATTGTATCACCAATGCGGAATGAAAATGCATGTTCAGTTTTGCCAAGAGGGTTTTCCGCAATAATCGTAAGTGAATATGTACCGGGCTTTGCGATACTACCACGAATCACTCTATAAGTGGAATCGAAATAGAGTCCAGATGGAAGCTCAGACATAGTCACATTGATGGGCTCAATACCTGTGATTGGTATATAATGTCTTATCTCACTACCAGGTCTTGCGCCATATACACTTTTTCCATGAATCCTTGGAAGTAAGGATTCATCCGGAGTGAGTACAAACTCCTGTTCGATTGGTCTGATAAATGGCTTGGGTATAAATCCATCTTTTACAATGATTCTTGTCTCCACCCAATTTGCATGATCTGAGAAGATATTGTCATTACCATCAAATACCAATAATTCACATGTTTGTTTGCCAGTGAGATCTAATGAAAATGCTTTTGCATTTACAGTTCGATCCATGATGTCTGATCGCCAAAGAACTTCGCCATCGGCAATGATCAAAAATTCGGCTGAACCTCTTTCAGGAAAAATTCCCTCATCGATTCCGGCAAGACCTTCAATTGTTATTGCCTTGCCATCGAGAGCAAGCGTGAATTTACTTCCTGCATGCGTTCCAACGCCGCGTTCATATACCTTTCCGGCAATTCGTAATGGTTTGCCCATCACTGATAGATTGATTCTTGGTCTTCCAAAATCCTGTTTGATTGCAGTTAGATCCAGCGAGGAAAGTTCAACGGTGTCAATCTGAGCAAATACCTGAACATGAATCAGCAATAATACTAAGCATCTAAAGATGTTCATGATTGAGTTTCAGCCCAATTTGTGATCAATTGCTTATACTCTTCAGCGATATGCATTGCCGAAGAATCGGATGATGCTTCCACCGCTACAATGAAGGCAGGTCTTTCTTTGTCTGGAAATAATACAATAGTGGAATCCGGATTATTGACCGTGATGCCATCTATCAATGTTCTATCCATCTTCTCGGTATATTCCATGGCTTTTCTCATAACAATTCCTTTCTTTTCCCATGGACATGGTATCGTATGATGCATTCGTGAGCGATAGGGTAATTGCTGATGAAGACCTGAGAATGTCAATCCCGTTTTTGCGAGCATGTCCAGACATTTTGCCAGAGAAAACATTCCATCGGAAGCAAATAAATAATCCGTAAATATGAATCTTCCTCTTGTATCACCCGAGAACAATACATTGCGATCTTTTGTGGCTTCCATCATAGCTGAATGACTATTCTTGATTCGAATCACTTCAATATGATGATCTTTTGCTATCAGCTCAATATCCGTACTGGCAAGCATTGGAACTGCTATCGCATATGGCTCTCTGTCACGATGCGCTTCCATGAATAATTTCGTGAGTATTGTCAATAATCTATTCGGTTGAAACCATTCTCCATCTGCATCAACCACTGCAATTTTCTCAGCAGATGCATCGATTTTAAAACCAAATTCATAGCTAAGGGATCGAATGATTTCACTAGTCTCAGCGGCTTCTGAATCTGTTCTATCATCTGAAAATCCTTCGGCTGTATCAACATAACTATTCACGGCAACCACATGTACCCCAAGTGATCCAAGGAGAACAGGAAATGTTGTGGATGCCAATCCATTGGAATAATCAATCAATACTCGATATGCATGTTTTTTGATATTCTGAACATCGAGCGCGCCAATAAATCTCATGGCATATGTTTCATTGCTTCTTTCAGGAAAAATGATGCTACCAACTTCATTATATGGCACCCTCTTGATATCCTCTCCAAAGAAAAATCGTTCGATTGTTTTGGATGTCGAATGAGGAATGTCACGACCATCATCATTGAATAAAATGATATCAATCGTATCAGGTTTTCGAATCGACCTTCTCACATGAAATCCTGCATTCGCAGTTCCTGCTCTCAGATCTTGTCTGGCTTGAGGAATTGGTGTCACCTGTAAATCACGAACGGTGATTCCTGCACTCATGAGTCCTGAAATCAATGAGCGATGTATCATTCGTGATGCGGCATCGGCATCACGACTTGCAACAACTTTTGCATGCATGCCGAGTGCATTGCCGATGGAGGTTCCGAGCTTTGCAGAGAATTCTGGATTGATGTCGATATTCGCAAGACCCGAAATACGCGAATCAGTGATGAGTTCTCTCAGCCAACGCTCTTCTTGTACGAGTGAGCGATTAACGATCGCACCTTGTTCAATATGCTTTTTGGGCCATAGTTTGATATTGGAGGAAAGATGTGATCCATTGCCTATATGACAATGTTCTGCGATAAAGACCTGTTCATTGATCGTTACGCCATTGCCGATGGAAGTGTCATTGCAAATCACATCATAACTTGCCATGATGCGATCACCAAGTCGAACATTATTCCAAATGATGCAATTACTTAATTGTGCTCCGGCACCTATGTTAACATCATTACCAATGATGCACTGATGAATGGAGGAATTGGGTCCAATGCTGACTCTATCCCCAATGATTGATCTTCCGCTCCACTTCACTGATTCAGAAATATTGCAGTGTTCTCCAAAGACTCCATGTTCTGATTTGCTTCCTTTGAAGTCAATTGCAACATTATATTCCAGAATATCCTGACAAGCGCTCTGATATTCATGGAGATTACCGATATCTTTCCAATATCCAGTCGTGATATACCCAAATAGATTCATGTCTGATCTGAGTAAATGGGGAAACAAATCTTTACCGAAATCATATTCTCTATCGGGTGGAATGAGTGCAAAGACTTCAGGTTCCAATATATACATGCCCGAATTGATGGTGTCGGTGAACACTTCGCCCCAAGAAGGTTTCTCCAAAAAGCGTGTGATTCTTCCGTGCATGTCTGTCATCACAATGCCATAATGCAATGGGTCATTGACTCTTGTCAATAATATCGTCGCCTGAGATTGTTTTTCTTTATGAAATGCAATGGCGGAAGAAATATCAATATCGGTCAATACATCACCACTCATCACAAGAATGGGTTCATTGAAATCCTTTGCGGCATTACGAACGCTTCCTGCGGTTCCATAATCAGCATCTGCTTGCACATAGTTCATTGTGATGCCAAAAGCGGAACCATCCCCAAAATGCTCCTTTATTGATTCGGGTTGATAATACAATAAAGCCGTGATGTCTGTAATCCCGTGTTTTTTCAAGAGATTCACGATATGTTCCATCATGGGAATATTGGCAAGAGGCATCATTGGCTTTGGAATGCTCATGGTGAGTGGTCTTAATCTTGTGCCGAAACCACCGGCCATTATGACGGCTTTATTCATTGTATTGTAGTGATATTGATATTCGAACTAGGTAGAGTGGACAAATTAGAGATTATTTCTCGTGTTGACAATCATTTCGGTACTGCAAAGACAAGTTTCAAGCTTGACTTTCGTAATTTGCAATCCTTGAAACTTCGATAATTCACTTTTATTCTTTGATTTGCCATGTTTTCCAAAATTTTGATAGCCAATCGCGGTGAGATTGCTCTTCGCATCATAGATACTTGCAAAAGAATGAATATTGCCACTGTTGCAGTGTATTCTCTTCCTGATGCCAATGCATTGCATGTGCAAATGGCAGATGAAGCAGTGAATATAGGCGGCGCAACACCGAGAGAAAGCTATCTGGTGATTGAAAAAATCATTGATGCCGCTTTGAAAACAGGTGCTCAGGCAATTCATCCCGGATATGGATTTTTATCTGAAAATGCACAATTCGCAAAAGCTGTTGCTGATGCCGGTTTGATTTTCATCGGTCCTTCTCCTGAAGCAATTCATGCACTTGGTGACAAAACAGAAGCAAGAGCATTGGCCATCAAAGCACAAGTTCCCATATCTCCCGGCTCGGAAGGAGCAATTTCGGATCCTAAAGAGATCGCAATCATAGCGGAAAACATTGGATATCCGGTTCTATTGAAAGCAGCCGCAGGTGGTGGTGGAAAAGGAATGAGGCTGATTGAAGAACCAAGTGGACTTCTGGCCGGATTGCATGCCGCACAAGGTGAGGCACTGGCATCATTCGGTGATGATAGAGTGTTCATTGAGAAATTCATCGTATCTCCAAGACATATTGAAATTCAAATCTTGGCAGATCAATATGGAACAATACTCTATTTCCCGGAAAGAGAATGTTCCGTGCAAAGAAGACATCAGAAGGTGGTTGAAGAATCACCGTCAACTGCGGTAACTCCTGAAATCAGAGCAAAGATGGGTGAAGCCGCGGCAAGACTTGTGGCAACATCAGGATATACCAATGCAGGAACATTGGAGTTCTTGCTTGATGCATTTGGAAATTTCTACTTCATGGAAGTAAATACGCGTTTGCAGGTTGAGCATCCCGTTACGGAAATGGTGACAGGCATAGATTTGGTTGAACAACAATTGCGCATTGCTTCCGGTGAAAAACTCGCAATCTATCAACAAGATCTGGAGCCAAAAGGACATGCCATTGAATGTCGCATTTGTGCCGAAGATGTATATAATGATTTCTTGCCTGAAACCGGCATCGCACATTATGTTGAATTACCCGAAGGTGAGGGAATTCGCAATGATACCGCTTTATTTGCCGGCTTTGAAGTATCTGTGAATTATGATTCAATGGTAGCAAAATTGATTTGTCATGGAAAGGATAGACAAGAAGCAATCGAAAAAACATTATATGCTTTGAAATCATATCATTTAGCAGGACTACGCACAACAATACCATTCTGTCAATTCACATTAAATTCCGAGCCATTCAGATCAGGCGAGTATTCTACTGCATTTGTGTCAAAATATTGGTCCGGTGAAATCCCAAAAGAAATCCATTCAATGATACTCGGCGCCGCTGTTTATGCTCATCATGAGTATGAAGAAAGAAGAATGCCGATTTATTGAATATTATGACATCAATGCAATATTTGCTGCTTGAAGATTGATTGTCTTCATAATTTCATTTAAACTGTTAGATATCTTGTAAATATCTATGTCATTGATTGAATATGTTTCTGAAACTACACACTCATGTCTTGTATGATAGGGTGTCCATAAAGCAGTTCCGGTATTGTCTTTACAAAACAGACATACCGTCGGTGTTTTCCAGGAAGCAGCAAGATGAACAGCCGATGTATCAGGGGAAATAATAATTGATGCACACTTAAGCATGGCTGCATATTCATTAAAGGAAGTTGTAAACGGTGCTACTAGGCAATTCGTATGTTCTTGTATTGAGGACAATACTTCACTTTGTGATTCAGGGCCAAACAAAAGTATCTGAGCTTCAAAAGAGCAAACACTTTCATAGATTTCTTTGTAAAGTGCGATTGCAAATTCCTTATTCATAGTTCGACTAGAAATACTTCCCGTCGTGTTGATCGCAATAACTGGTCTCTGTAAGTCAATAATAGACTTTAATGTTTCGTTTGACTTTTCTAAGTAGGATTGCTCCAATTGAAACTCACATTCTAAATCACTCACTTCTGGATCTATTCCAAAAGCCAAGAGCATTTGTGCAGTTCTTTCGACAATATGAACATTCAATCTGTCTTTGGGAATTATACAGTGTGTATATTTCTTTGCATTGCTTTTAAATAAACCGACAGTATTTTTTGCATTTGATAAGTAACATAGATTCCCTGATGTAATGCTCGGATTATCTAGGGGATCTATGCAGATGTCATACTTTGATTTTCGTAAACGATGTAGAAGTTTTATCAAACCAAACAACGTTTTATCATAATACAGAACTGAGTTGGCATACATCAATGCATTTGAAGTCAAACTCTTATTCGATTTTCCAAGTATAACATCTATAGTGGCATGAGGAAATTTTTTTCGAATTTCTCTTATGATCGGGATGGTAACAATCATATCACCGAATTTATCAATCCTCAAAATGAGAATTTTGCAATGATAATCGAGCGGGATAGCGTCTTCGATAGTATGAATGATATGACCATGAAACATATTCTTAGAATTATTCAATTTCCTTCTAATGAAATGTTCCAATTTCTTTGCATATCTTTTCATTACTCCTATCTTCCTCCCGAAACCGAAATGCGGATATCCAAACCAAATTGATAACGGCTGAAACCTGGAGCAGCCGCACCTTCATTGATGGTTGTTTCATAACGCATGAACAGTCTTGCGGTCACTCTTTGTGAAATACCATATCTCGCAGATGGTTCGAGGATGATTTGCGTATTACCATCCAATCGTTGACCTTCCTGATCTGCCAATTGCAATAGATTATATGTGCTTCTGAGGGATCTCTTGAATGTCGCCAAGAAAGCAAACTCGAGTTCATTGTCGAATGTCAAACCAAAGAATGAAGTCTTGAAACCTCTTCTATTATAATTCGCCTGCATGGTCAAATCCGTAATGGATTCACCTTGTATGATCGATGATGTTGGTTGTAATGAATAATTAGATTTTGTCGTGAAGCGCAAAGAACCTGTGAGCAATCCTTTCAATTTAGATTCATCGAATGTCAATTGCATTCCGATCAAAGGTTCGAAGCCAGATTGAATCTGTTGTGATCCTGGAATAATACCATTATCAGTCTTCGTCGTACTTTCTTGATAGGTGGATTTATATGCATGTTCCAGCGTCACGCGTTTTGCAAGACCGGCAAAGATTGGAAGTTTTTCAACTCCATCCCAACGCAATGTCCAATTCATTGCTGGTAATATCTTTTGCAATGCATCTGGAAGGAAAGCGAAAATGCGAGTTTCGAGTCCTTTCTCGAATGATTCAGACACTGCATCGCGTAATGCTTGATTTTGTCGTAATGTATCAGTGGGGAACTGTGCTATGATTCCGGGTTTGCGCTCATTGTATAAATCGATGACTCGCTCAATGGAATTATTCAATGGAGCAAACATCAGGAATTTAGGTAATGAAAGATATGTACGATTATAGTTCGAGGTCATCACGATATTCGTGAATCTTGAATTACCCTCATTATCTGTAGAATCCAATTGATTTTTGTTAAATCCAAAACCTGATTTCCAATTGATGTCAAGAGTAGCACCAGGCCAAAGAGGTCGATTCGTACGGAATTCCATTTCTGATTTCTGGAAGAAATTATCAGGTAAAATTGAATTCTTTGGTCTTTTCCCATCAAAGGTTTCCACTCTGAAGAATGGGAAAGAACCTGTTGGAATCAATCGAAATCCTCCATGTGGTTGCGGCACCAAACCAAGCTGATAAGCGGTGCTTGGACCAAAATCTTGTGTTTCATCGAGTCCAACGGCACTTCGCCAGAAATTCGACATGCCCGTTTCGCCAAGCACACCTTGATTGATGGCTGAATTTTCTTGTCTGAAATTCAATGTGAGCGTTTCATAATCAAAGAATATCGTTTTGAAAATTCTCCCTACGGTACCCAAAAATCCACTTGTGGAGTCAGAACCTTTTTGCGCGGTTATACCCCACCATTTATCGGTCATGCTCTTCAATCTGAGATTTGAAGTGAGGCGAATCGTATTCTGGAATGATGCCTGCTTAACGGCATCTCGAACAGTCGTATCCTGTTGAAGTGGATTGCGCCATGTATAGGTTGTTGAGAATGAACCCGTATTGTCAAAGAAATTATGCAAACCTCCGATGTCCGGAAAGCGAGGTTTGAAATTAATTGTGACTACTTGATTGTGATTCGTATTCGTTCCGAAATTGAGTAGTCCATTTCCTTGGCCAATCACTCTTCGGAATAAGTCGCTGCCTTCTCTTTGACGACCATTCTCATCAAGTTCAAGTGGAACAAGTGTTGCACCTGTCGTGAATGAATAGTCTAGAATCGGACTCAGCAAGCCATTCTCAGAGAATCTCCAGGAGAACTGGGCTTGTCTTGTGGCGGCAAAATCTCTGATGACAGGACTTGGGAATGTCAGGAATCGAGATTTTTCCGTTGCTCTGGATCTCTGAAATTGCACTGATGTCGAAAAACTTGAAGGCAAGAAGAAGAGCTTCCAATCCTTATATGCCCCAAGAATTGGAATATCTCCGATCCAAGAAATTGGTTTGACTGAAACAGTAGATGGGAATTGCACATTATAATCAGCTTTCATTCTCCAATTCCATCTGAAGCGTTCTTCCGCAACTGGTGAGCGCTCAAAGGTCTGAGCATAATCATAACTGATATTGATTTTATTGATGGTCTCTTTGATGAGCCAATGATTGATCGGTATGCCGAATTTGAATCCAGTGATGGCCCATGAATCTTGCACGCGTATGGTTTGCGAGCGACGACGCACTGAGTCACTCACGCGATTGGCCTCGCTGACATTACCTTTGGTTCTTGTCAATTCCGCATTATAAGCCGCTTGTGCCGCCTGTTCTATACCCACATCATTTTGTGCGGCAAAAATTGGTGTCTCTACAACTTCACCATGTGAATAGGAAATCGGAATGCGCATTTCTTTGAGTTCTTTTGGCAAGAGCTTTTCAAGCGTACCTTGCATTTGAACATTCCAATTCAAAGTTTGATTACGATTTCCGAATCGTTCTTCAAGTCTGTGGAAATTGGGATTTGTTTGATTATATGTGGCATTGATAGTACCCAAGTCTGCCAATTTAAGCTCAGCTGAACCGATACCGGCCCAGTCAACGGAACTTTCTGGTTCAATGAGTCGAAGTTCATTCACCCACATGGTTGTTGAAAGATCTTCAGGAAATGAACCTGAAGTCGGATTGGCAATGCCGAATCCAATGAATTGAATGCGCGTGAGAATCGGATTCCCTTTGATCACATATTGTGTTTCGATCGGAATGGAGAATCCGGGATCGAATTGTGCGGAAGAATCAATGAAACGATTCGTGATATCTTCCGGTATCTGCAAAGTTGCGGCTTGCTGAGAGCGTTTTTCTTTGAGTGCTGTCAATTTGGCAACTTCGATTTCAATATCTCTCCAACCTTGAATGATTGGACGACGCACTTCATAATAATTTGCTGAATCAAGTCCGAATCTAATATATGCTTGTGCTTTTGCCGCTGCACCATAAGGTATCAGAGCAGGCATGGAGCCATCGCCATGCAGGAAGAATTTCATCTTCTTATAATAAAACACATCCAAATTGCGCATGAGTCGAACAGCCATGCGGTCCTGACCAGAAGGAAGATTCTTCACACTGACTGAAAGAGATTGCTCATTCAAACGAACATCCTGCAAAGGATCAGGATTATTGATCTGTCTTGGTCTTTGAACGCCCGGCGGTAAAGTATACAAATCGGGAAGGCGACTATTCTCTTCCACATTTACGAATTGTACGCTCAAAATGCTGTCTTCAGGTGTGACATTCGGCTGTAATCCACTATTCCGAATCCATTGTCCTCCCGTGAATTTCCATTCGGCAATATTCACGGTGATGGGTTGACCTTTAAACCAAACACGGATATACTGGAGATTTGCAAAGGTTGGATTTCCAACGACTCGCGTTGGTCTACGCAGTGGAATACGATAGAAAAACCATTGCTTTTCAGCGGGATTAGTCGCATTTCCGGTACCTATGATCTGCGGATTTCTTCTGGGGTCGCGGTCCAAATTGATTTTATAACTGTAATAACTATTGTCCAGCATGATTGTCTGGCCATTATTGTTATTCAGAATTTCGCGATCAGGGAATTGACCCGATTCAGATAACTGAGCATTGTTTTCAAAGTTATTGTAAAACTTGAATTGCTCAGGCGTTTGACGATCCCGACTTGCTGCAAAATCAAAGAAATAATTGTCACGAGCAGGATCCGATTCTTGATTCAATGGAAATGGATATGATTCATTGATATTTGCAGAGCTTTTTTCTTGCTCATCGCTCAATCCATCGATACCGACATCCTCTCCTGTATCTATGATATTATTCGGAATCGGACTGGCTTGGGTTATTCCGTCCTCGGTATTCAATGTATTGTTTGGAATGATGTCTTCACTGATTTGTCCAATATCCACCCACATTTCGGTTTCGGTCTCTTTGATATCAGGACCAAATTGAACAACCATCTCTAGAAAGTCAATATTCTCGGTGTCAAAGTTTGTATTGAAGGTTGAGAATAATCTCTGAATTCCACCCCAAACTCTTGGCTGAATATTAGCTAGATATTGATCATGGAACAATGAATCATAGGTCGGATTCAATTTGTCAATGAATTGCGGATTGCGATTATAAATCCCGCGTTCCTTGCCTTCGAATCGAATCTTGAGATCATTTATCGTGGTGAGACGACCTCTCGTATCACGATTGGGATAAACTTCCAAGAGTGGAGTTGCACCAATGAAGTTTTGATACCAATAGGTCTTTGCTCGATAAAAATTACCTGCTTTTGAAATCGGATCATCCCAAAGTGTCGGGTCTTCAGGTACTGCACAATGCGACCATTGTTGCGGAGTGAGACCAAGGGAAATACTACGCTGAGCACCTTCAAAATCATCCACATATGCAACCGCAGCTCCATTGTCGGATGGGATATCGGATGTTCTTTTATTCGGCGTAGGTAGCATCGCCGCAATTTCCCCACGAAGCGTGAGTGATGATGGTGCCTTTGTATCATAAAAAGGCATCGCATCAAGCGCTTTGGTGAGAAAGTCCAAATTGAGATTCATGTTTCCGTCAAAACCAATCATGGTATTTGATACGGGTTCTTCATTGACGCGCACGCGATCAAAAAGCATCGCCTGATCGAACATCATGAATGTCATACCGACATTCGCCGAACCATTTCTTCTTTTGAATGCTTGCATGTCGGCACGCAAACCAACGAGCGTTCTTGTTGCAAGATTAAACAAATCATTCTGTTCATATTCTATGCTGAGATTGGCATTTGGAAGTGATGCGCGTGGATTTGTGAGCGTCACTTGTCCTGTGAAATATTCAACATAATAATCAACATTTTCTTTGAGTGGCGCGCCATCTAGATTTACGCGAACACTCCCGGGTGAAAGATTGAATGCACCGAGTGAAATTTTACCTCCACCTGTATTCATCATACCTGTTGCTTCACCTGTGATGATAAAACGATCTCGATCTGTTGCACGCTTGGCAATTTCCACGATTTCTTTATACACCTGAGTATAGCGATACCGATTTGCCGCTTGAGGTGATCCAACTTTTGCGAAATATTTAACGAGACCGGAATCAAATGGCTCGCGTTCGGGGAAAATGATTTCACCACGAATAGGATTGAAAAATGGAGAACCTTGCTGTTGATATTGCGATGGTAATTGTGAAGGGGGAGTTGTAGTACCGCCCATTCCCGTATTACCGGTTTGTTGCATTTGATTCTGTTGATTCTGCTGTTGAGGACTCCCAAGATCGAATAAACCATCGGGTCTTGCTGTACCATCGGAATTGTTCACACGGTCAACGCCCAAAATGGTAACGACTTTATCACTCGAACCTTCAAGTACATCCGACGAATCATTATTGGCTCGCAGATACCACACATTGAGTTTCAAATCGGCAAGACTGACATTGCTTTGTCCGATATTGAAAATATTACGCATCTGTCTCTTCCAAATCACCGGAAATCCCGGTTGCATATTGGGTCGATAGACAAGTTTTAAAATCAATGTATCAGTTGATTGAACAGTATTTGAAATTGTTCCATAGTCCAAATCATCTCCGGGTTCACTTGTTTCACCCTCAATACGATATGCCACGGCATAGGAGCGATCCGATTTGAGTGATGTGATGGTGAGGCGACCAAGATTCTCATCGAATTGATATGCTCTTTGATCGAGCTTAAGAAACTTTCCTCTTTCTGTGAAGCCAGCAACGGGAGGAATTGCGATATATGATTTGGGATAGAATTGCGCCAATGCTCCTACTCGATTGATCGGAGAGAGCGTGTCGATTGCAATGCCCTCAGCAGCTTGCGCGGCCAATTGCACATCAACTGTTGATTCATATACCTCGAGCAATTTCACGCGATTTCTTCTGGATTCAGGCGTATTCTGCAAAAGGGGAATCTGTGCTTTATAGTAATTGTCCCAAATCCCAAAATATGCAGTATCCAAAAAGAAGTTCTTTTTGTCATAATCATAGGCATTCATGCGGAATGGTTGACGCATTGTGCCACCGCCTGAAACATTTACTCTACGAGATTCACCTCTTCTTTGCGATGCGATTGTCTTTAAATAAAGCGGACCGAATTGAAAATCCGTACGAATACCGAATAATGCCTGACTTCCACCAATAAGTGTTGAAGGAATCGGGAATTGCACATTACCAACTTCCACTCTTTTGAATATATCATCTTCATTACCGGAAAAACCAATATTGAAACGATTGTTCAAATCAAATTGCTGGCGCGTATTCCAATCCACGCCGAGGCGTAACTTGTCACCAATTCTACCTGTTACATTCAGATTGATATCCTGTGTGAAGAATGGACCGGATTGTGTTTGACCAAATGGAGAAGCAGTACCCATCTTCTGTGAATCCCATTGCCAACCGGCTCGGACATTCACATCGCCGGCTACATTGATGCTTATTTCCGGTTTCCCAAAGATACTGAGAAGAGGATTTGGAGGAATGGGTATTGATAATCCGGTTGCTTGACTAAGCACACTTGCAATATCTGAGGAAGACATTGCTTTTTTGAGATCATATTGTCTGACGAGAGAATCCCATAAACGACCTCGTTCTTTTTCTCTTCTTAATGCGAGATAATCATCCATTGATATGATATTTCCACTCGTGGTGGGTATATCATTGAAACTTTCAGTTTTTCTGACTTCAGAAAGTGTGGAATCAAATTGCAATGCAATGGAATATCCGGGAGGAAGTGGATTCTTGCGATACTGATCCTTCCCATATTCTCCGCGATATTGCCTTTTGGGAGAAAAAATCCCGGAAAGTGGCAATGGGGAAGTGGAAGTGGAGTCTTGTGAAATGAGTTCATCTTGTTCATCTGCGATGGGCTGACCCATCATCATCGAAGCACGAACATAGGCGAGTAGAAGATCGCTATGCTCAAATCCGATTGCATGCACCTCTGCTACCATGCCTGCAATGAGCAGGCACAAAGCCATAGGGAAGAAGCGAAATGATAAGATTTGGAATTGCATGTTAACTCAAACAAGAACGCAACATCAGTACATATCGAAGGAATTTCCGGATCCATGCTGCAGATAGCCGGGGAATCCGTTCGTAAATAATCAGTACAAATGAATCAGAAGCGTACTCGTTCGGTGAAACAACGGTCAATTATGGCGCAAATTTACTGTTTTACATGCACTTAGGCAACAATTCAAGCCACTATTCTATCACTAATTCAATTACCTTGCCAAAAAATGGATTTAATTAAAAATCACTGCGTTATGATAATGGGAATTGTCTTGCGAAATGCCCCTGCCCTCAATTCACAATAGTATACACCCTTGGGTAGATTTGTGAGTGGATGCCGTCTATTGGTCAATTCAGTGGGTGCAATGCCTGAGAAAATGGTTTCAACCTTTTCACCTGTAACTGCATACAAAGAAATGTCAGCATGTATTGATTCAGGAATGAAGTGTTGAATTTCCACCACACTCTCTCCTGACATCGGCATCATGGCCGTAAAAGAGATTTTCTTACTGCGTATATCGGCAAAAAATGATTCCAATGTCTCTTGATCAGCACAAAATGAATTGTCTTTTGCTTTGATGATGATTTTGGGTAATTGGCCCACTTTAAACATATCACAAGGCAATTGACCTACTGTAGAACCCAACTTGAAAGTATCAATTGAAATGATGCTTTCGGGATACTCGCTTAAGTAATACTTTGCATTTATGAAGGCAATAGTATCAGATTTAAATTCAGCTTTTGGATCATTTGGAGAAATGTCAATTGTTTGTTCTTTGTCAAGGGTAAAGGTATCAGAAATGTTATATTTTTTTTTATTTACATCATCTAAGTTGAGGTCTATTGAAGTAATTCTTAATCCTTTTACACTCTCTTCAGGTAAAGAAAAATTGAGTTTGAAATACGAGGCTTGTCCAATAGACACCAAAGGAGTTGTTACAACCAAAGGGATCCTCAATTCATCTCCCGGTGAAACAAATACAGTATCAGGTGCAATTGATGCCTGAGGAGTAGCAGAAAAATATGAAAACTCTCTTGATTGAGTGTCTGAAAGGGTTATGAAAGATAACTTTCCTTTAAATATACCTTCTCTTTTACCAGGATTGTACTTAACAACAAACTTTTTCTTTTCATGCTCTTTATTTTCATAATCCTTTTTAACAATCGTATCTATGGTAATTCTACTGTTTAAAGGAGGATCGAAAATAAATGCCGACTGATCACCGGTAAAAACAATTTTTTCAACTATTACACCTCTGCTGCCTGAAGCAGTTAAAGTATAAGTATTAACACAAGGTGTTAAGCAATCGGGATTTAATTCCGAAAACAAAACAGTATCGCATGTTTGTATACCATTATCAACGACCAAAGCACCAGAAGCCCCATATCCTGTAACTGAAAATACATGCTTATCTTCATTCGGTGATAGATTAGGGAATTGTGAACTGAAATTTGTATTTACAATTACATTTGATTGAATTGGGCCATTTAACTTAGGTATGAATCGTATAAAGAACGATGTTGATGAATTTGGTTGTACAACCCTTGGTGATGCATTTTTGTCAACAATGAAATTATCTTTCATTGTCCCATCCATATTTACCGAATCAATTGTTGCTGGAACATTACCAATATTCTTTATTGCGATTTGAAAGATTTTAGATGATGAACCAACATCAATTGTATCAGTCAAAGTTAACGATGTTGATGAAGTATAAGTCAATCCGGACACATTGATTGTTGTAGTTGTAACTTCATCTATCTCAAACTTCTGAAATGCCACAAATGTTTTTAAGTCGATATTCGACACCTCACTTTGAGATTTTGAACCAGGAGTTGAAGTGATGGTTAATACATTTTTCACAAGCGAATCTGCAAGAGTTCTCACAGTATATTCTATTGGAATTTCTCGTTTACCATTCGGGGCCAATGTAAATGGTCCAATATCTGAAGGACGGATATTCACATTGCTCATAATATTTTGTTTGATATCAAGATTCAATGTTTTTGAATCTGTTCCATTATAGACAATAAGAGTATCTCTTTTTGTGGCACCGATATACATGGTATCAAATACAATGACCGAATTACTCGGTTTCATAAATCTGGTTGTACGATCACCAAAAAGATGGATTGTGTCGGAAGCAACAATAGTCGATGTATCCTGAATCTTGCAAAGATTTATGAATATTCTACCTTTTTTAAGAGATTGATCTGCTTCGAATCCCGCTCCTTTATCGGCAGTATCTACTTTAAAATTGATTTTGATTGCGAATGTGCTTTGAGGTAATATTTTGAATGGTCGAGTCCTTTGTTGATTCGTGTCAAGTTCAAATTCTGCAAAAGTATTATCAAAAGGAATTGCATTGACACGGTTTAAATAGAGAGGATCATAGGGTATATAGAGTGTGTCTTTTGTATTATTGACAACAAGAAAAGAATCCACTTTTGGATTATTCTCTGTTCTTGCTCCAAAATTTAGAGTATCGGCTTCTTGATTGATTCCATCTTTTGATATGATGATGGATTGTGCCATGCTTTCTACGGAAAATCCCACTGAAATACATATCATGGCGAGAAAAAATGTCATGAATTTTCTCATACTGAACCCTTTAGTTTTTATTACGTGAACTTCCCACTATTGCAAGCACTTTCAATTCCACTGCTATTGGAGTTGGAAGCGCATTGATTTCGATTGTCGTTCTGCATGCCTGGACATGCGTAAAATGCTCTTTATAGAGCGCATTGAAAGTCGGAAAATCTTTCTTCATATTGGTTAAAAACACCGTGACATCAATGATGTCTTCCCAGCAAGATCCTGCATCTTCAAGTACATAGCGAATATTCCTGAAAACCGACAAAGTTTGCTCGGTGATATCATAGGCAACAATATTGCCATGTTCATCCAATTCCACACCCGGAATTGCTTTATTTCCACGCTCTCTTGGACCAACACCAGAAATAAATAGCATATCGCCAATCTGTCTGGCATGTGGATAAGCTCCGACCGGTTCGGGAGCTCTTTCGGAATTGATGATGATATTGATCTTGGATTCCATGAATACTATTTTCCGATGAGTCTTTGACAAGTTATCCTGAGGAGAACTTTGCCTTGATTAGTTCGCTGTAAATTACGAATTTCGGGTTATTAAACATATCTAATCAGAGATCTCTAGCAATCTCATTTCACATTTCGGAGCTTTCGCTAATGAAAAGAATCGGACTCCTCACAAGTGGCACAGATGCACCCGGCATGAATGCACTCATCAGATCTGTTGTAAGAACAGCTGAATCCAAGAAAATTGAAGTCATTGGTATTTCACATGGTTATAAAGGAATCATTGAAGAACAATTCCGCACTCTCGGTAGAGCGGATACAGCCAATATCGTTGGAACGGGTGGAACCATACTTAAAACAAGCAAATATCTTCCCATTGAAGAAGAACATGTTCGCAAGCAAGCCGTTGAAAATATGAGAAAAGCAGGGATTGAAGGATTGATCGCCTCGGGTGGTCCTTGGTCATTGAAATACCTTCATTTGATGAGCAAAGAACATAATTTTCCGGTTGTCGGCGTTGGAGCTATTATTGATAATGATGTATATGGAACAGATTATACCATCGGTTATGATTCAGCTTTGAATACTGCCGCAGATGCGATCGATAAAATTCGCGATACTGCGGATTCCATGGGAAATGTCTTCATCATCGAGGTGATGGGAAGTCAAGCAGGATATATTGCGATTAATGTAGGTATTGGATGTGGTGCTGAATATATCGCCATACCCGAAACAATCACCAATATACCTGATTTGCATAGAAGAATTACAACAAGAAATGACAATAAGCGCTATATCATTGTGATTGGTGAAGGTGATGAAGTTGGTGGCGGATTCGATCTCGCGAAAATTTTGAAAGATTCTTATAATATCGACAGTATTGTGTCGGTTCTTGGTGCTATGCAAAAAGGCGGAAAGCCATCCGTTGCAGATCGCATTCTTGCAAGTCGTTTGGGACAAGCCGCAGTCGAAGCAATGAAAGATGGCAATACTAATTCGATGGTCGGTATCATCAATGGCGCGATACACCATACACCTCTTCCGATGACATTCGAAAGAAAGAAAATTCTCCCGGATTATTTGGTTTCCTTATCTGATATTCTTGCTTGATTGGAGTTTGAAATGACAATAGATTTCTCCGGAATTATACAAATGTTCCAAATGGAGGGTTTTACCGCGCTAGGTAAAATTGCTCATCCTATGACCGGTAAAACCGAAAAAAATCTTGAACAAGCATCATTCGTTATCGATTTACTGGCGGTTTTGCAGGAAAAGACAAAAGGGAATTTGACAGATACCGAAGCTCGATTACTTGACAATGTGCTTCGTGATTTGCGTTTAAATTATGTGTCGGATAATACCGTCCCTGCATCTTCAACACCGGATTCATCCGGTGAATTGTCATGAAATCCATTGGATTATATGTCAATCCTGATCGATCCGGAGCTGTGCAATCAGCAATCAATGCCGCTGAGATTCTTATTGATTTAGGTGCTGAATGCTGTGTGGAACCCTCAATTTTTCCACTGTTTCCTGTTCATCTGCAGGAAACAGTACAGCAGTTTCAAGCAATTGATTTTGAACGCTTTGCAGATTTGGTGATTGCATTCGGCGGCGATGGTACGATGCTGACTGCTGCACGCCTGTTTTCAGGTTCAGATTTGCCAATCATGGGTGTGAATGTCGGAAGGCTTGGCTTCTTGGCTGAGTTCAATGTGGATGAATTACCCGGAGCATTGCAAGATGTATTATCAGGTAATTATCGCATTGTGGATAGAACACTTCTCGAGGCTCATGTGCATGGAAAAACAATTCATGCATTCAATGAAATTGTGTTTGAGAAGAAGGATTCATCCAGACTCATAACCACGCATATTGCGCATCAGCAATATCTCATTGCTTCTTATCGTGCCGATGGCGTGATCATTGCCACACCGACCGGATCCACGGCTTATTCATTGTCATGTGGCGGACCCCTCATCACACCATCATCTTCCGTATTATGCATCACTCCGATTTCTCCGCATTCTCTGACAATGAGACCTCTAATCATTCCGGATACTTTGGAACTTACGGTGAAAGTGGATTCATCGGGTTCGGAAGCGCGGCTTGTGGCTGATGGTCAAATTGAAATACCTATTGGGAAGAATGATCAAGTATTAATCAAAAGATCAGCTACGCAAGTGAAGATAGTGAAGCATGCTCAGAGTACATTTTTCGATCTTCTCCGAAATAAACTATTGTGGTCAGTTGATCCTTCCGCCTTTGATCAATCTTCGGAAGTTCACAATTGAAAAAAGCGCTTCTCTTTGATCTTGACGGCACATTGTCCGATTCGGCTCCCGGGATCATCAATTCCGTCAATTATGCACTTGATGCATTAGGTGCTGATGCCTTATCAATGGATACACTTCGAAAATTTCTCGGTCCACCGCTTTGGGAGTCATTTCCGGCATATTGTCATTTTGATGCTGATACAACAAAAGAAGCAGTCAGACTCTATCGAGAGTATTATTCGGTTCATGGAATTTATGAGCAAAAGCTCTATGAAGGTATACCCGAATTGATTCAAACACTTGCCGAGATGAATGCAAGATTGTTTGTTGCCACTGCCAAACCTGATTTATATGCAGGAAAAATTTTGCAATTCATGAAACTTGATCATCATTTCATTGATATCTGTGGTGCCACAGCAGATGCATCAAGAGCTGATAAAACTTCCATCATTGGTCATGTATTGGAAAAGCATACTATAAATCCATTTGAATCTTGGATGATTGGTGATAAGGAGCATGATATCAAGGGAGCGCATGCACATTCCATGAATTCGATTGCTTGTGCTTATGGATATGGTTCTGAAGAAGAAATACAATCTGCCGAGCCAAAACATATATGTGCAAGTGTTCAAGAATTGCACGAACTTCTATTAAACCCTGAATTTTACTGATTTGGGAACATGCTGATTTGTTTTCGGGTTTGCAAAAATGAAAATTATCTAAATTGACCGAAACAAGCACATGCACAGCTATCCTATGGAATCAAATACAATCAATACCCAACAGTTTAATGATAAGCTTGCATCATTCCGTGCGCTCATAGATGAACATATTACTGATTCATACAGCGGAGCACGACCTGCCACTTTATATGATCCAATAGAATACATATTTTCTGCCGGTGGTAAAAGACTAAGACCAATTTTGACCATGCTAGCTTGTGAAAGCATCGGTGGTGATCCTGAGCAAGCCGCAGGTTGCGGGGCCGCACTTGAAATACTCCATAATTTTACATTGGTTCATGATGATATCATGGATAGATCACCTTTGAGAAGAGGTAGAGAAACAGTACATGTAAAATGGGATGAAGCATCTGCCATTTTAAGTGGCGATGTCATGATGGGAATTGCTTATAGATTGCTCATCAATGAAATTAAAGACTCACCACGTGGCATGGAAATCATGTCGAGATTTACACAAGGTCTCATAGATGTCTGCGAAGGTCAAGCTCATGACTTGGAATTTCAACAAAAGTCTATTGTGAGCATGGAAGAGTATTTAACAATGATAGAGATGAAGACTGCAAGACTGATAGAACTTTCTGCCGTCATTGGAGGACTTTATGCAAATGCCACTCAATTGCAAGTGACAGCGCTGAATACATTTTCCTATCATTTGGGAATTGCATTCCAAGTACAAGATGATGTATTGGATTTATTGTCGGAAAACAAAGAATTCGGAAAATTGACGGGTCAGGATTTAATTGAAGGGAAGAAAAGCTATTTCATCGTTAGAGCAAATGAAGTCATCAAAGAAGGACCCGATGCTGAATTCATAAATACCTATATAAACAACAAAGGCATCTCAAAAGAAGAGATACCTTTGGCAATTGACATATTTAAAAGACATGGCATAATCGAAGATGCCATTCATGCAGTGCAATCCCATATTGGTGCTGCTCAATCTGCACTTTCCATGTTACCGGAAAATGATGGTACGCGAGGACTAGAAGTCATAGCGCAGAAAATGGCAGTCAGAACAACTTAATCAATCATGAGTGAAGCAAACAATGCTTCGATTTCCTCAAGAGATTTAGCGCCCAAATCACCCACTCCATGTTCACGAACAGAAACCTGTCTTAATTCCTGTTCTCTCTTTCCAAGCACAAGTGCATATGGAATTTTCTTTTGTTCGCTCTCTGCAACCTTCCGAGAAATCTTCTCATTTCTGAGATCTGTCTTGACGCGATAACCTTTGGATTCAAAAAGCGCGGTCAATTCTTGTGCATATCCATGCTGCTCATCACTGATTGGAAGAATGGAAATTTGAGTCGGTGAAATCCAGAATGGGAAATTACCTGCATAATGTTCAATCAAGATGGATAAAAATCTTTCCATTGATCCAAAGGGCGCGCGATGAATGATCACCGGACGATGCTTTGAATTATCCGCACCGGTATACTCCAATTGGAATCTCTCAGGCATGACATAATCCACTTGAACCGTACCTAATTGCCATTTCCTTCCAATCGCATCGCGTACGATGAAGTCGATTTTTGGTCCATAAAAAGCTGCTTCTCCAAGACCGATGAAATATTCCAATTGCATTTCATCAGCAACATCTTTAATCTCTTTTTGTGCTCTTTCCCAAAGTTCGAGTTCGCCACCATATTTATCTGGATTTTCATCTCTGAAGGATAATCTCGTGCTGACATCCATGCCGAAAGTCGTGAAAACCTTTTGCGTGATTTCAATCACTTGTTTGATTTCATGTCTGAGTTGATCTTCAGTGCAATAAATATGCGCATCATCCTGAGTAAATCCACGAACTCTGGACAAACCATTCAATTCTCCTGATTGCTCATAACGATAGACGGTTCCGAATTCAGACAATCGAACGGGAAGATCACGATATGAGCGTGGTTTTGAAGCATAGATTTGATGATGATGAGGACAATTCATCGGCTTTAGCAAATATTCTTCATCATCAACCGCTATCGGGGTGAATTGTGAATCAGCATAATAGGGATAATGTCCACTGGTTTTATACAATTGCAAATGACCAATATGCGGAGTGATCACTTCTTGATAGCCTCTTTTGGCTTGCTCTTTGCGAAGAAAATCTTCAAGTGTTCTACGAATCACCGTTCCATTAGGAAGCCATACCGGTAGACCGCCACCGATCATCGGAGAAATCATGAATAATTCGAGTTCTTTACCAATTTTACGATGATCTCTTTTCTCAGCTTCTTCACGCAATTTGATGAATTCTTCCAATTGGTCTTTTTTTGGAAATGCAATTCCATAAATGCGAGTCAATTGATTTCGTGAAGAATCACCACGCCAATAGGCACCGGCCACGGAGAGTAATTTTGGATATTTCAATGTTCCTGTGGATGGTACATGTGTTCCACGACAGAGATCGGTGAATCCTCCCTGAGAATAGAAAGTGATTTCTGAATCTTTCAATCCATCGAGCAATTCCAATTTATACTCATCGCCTTTTTCAGTGAAATATGCCATTGCATCTTCCCATGAAATCTCTTTGCGGATGAATGGGGAATCTGCTTTTACCAATTCTTTCATTTTCTGTTCGATTTTCGGTAAATCATCCACAGAAATTTTAATCCCTTCGGGAAGATCGATATCATAATAAAAGCCTGCTTCAATGGAAGGACCAATACCGAATTTCACACCGGGATATAATGCTTCAAGAGCTTCAGCCATGAGATGGGCAGTGGAATGCCAGAAGATTTGTTTACCTTCATCATCATTCCATGTAACAATCCGAATTGTTGCATCTTGCGAAATTGGTCTTGATAAATCATAAGGGATATCATTGACAAAAATTCCGAGTGCATTTCTTGCCAAACCCTCTGAGATTGACATTGCGATTTCTTTACCGGTTGAATGCTCCGGGAATTGCTTGACTGTTCCGTCCGGAAATGTAATGTTCATTGACATAGTATAGAGTAAAAATGATTGCAAAGATACCGTTTTGACTTGAAATAGGATGCTGTCCTCAATCTGAATGCAGATGTGACTTGACTATTGCTCTTGCTGCCATACTTGGAACAGTTATGCCATTTGCGATATATTGTAAGGCCTCTATTTTGGCTTGTTTGATTGATTCCTGCTTTTCTGCCCACAGTATAAGCTCTCTATGAAATGCAAGTTCAAACCACTCCTGATTCTGCATATTTCTGCGTCCAGCCATTGCATGATGGTGTGGGGCTGATATCTGAAAGAAATCGTCACATAATTGTAATAATTCCAGGATGCCATTGCCATGCAAACCCGAACCGGTCATTGCTTGAACTTTCCAATCCTCTGTTGGGGAATGCATGAGCGTGAGAGCGCTTTGAATTTGGGATTTGGACATATCAGCAAATGACTCCAAATCACCATCGGATTTATTGATGAAGATGATATCTGCCAATTCCATGATACCTCTTTTGATTCCTTGTACTTCATCGCCTGCCATTGGTAATGTCAGAAGCAAGAAAAGATCGGTCATTGATCGCACCTCAACCTCGGATTGTCCTACACCCACCGTTTCAATAAGAATAGTAGTGAATCCTGCCGCTTCGCATATAAGAAGTGCTTCTCGGGTTGCATTGGAAACTCCGCCTAAGGTCAATCGAGAAGGCGAAGGCCGAATATATGCATCTTCGGATCTAGCCAATACAGGCATCCGTACTTTATCACCCAAAATGCTCCCGCCATGAGATTGACTACTCGGATCAATAGCCAATACAGCCACTCTCTCACCTTTCTCGATGCAGGCCAAACCAAATGTCTCAATAAATGTGGATTTTCCAACACCCGGACTTCCAGTTATTCCGATTCTTTTGGACTTTCCCGTATCAGGTAAAATAGATTGTAATAATTGTTCAGTCAGATTGCGATCTTCATCCAATGAACTCTCGGCGAGTGAAATGGCTTTGGACAAAGCTCTCCGATTTCCTGCTTTAATATCTGAAATCAAAGAGGGTAATGATTGATACTTTTCCGGATTTGAATGAGACATATTCAGCTCTGCAGTAAGAATTGGGAATCTTTTCTGTGACACAGTATGATACTTGCTTAGAAAGCTCATGGAATAATCCGTAAATTTACAACAATCAACAATCAATTCATTGGATAGAATCATCATGAAAAAGCAAAGCAAAAGACAATGGAGCTCTACATTGCAAATTCTACTTGGATTATTGTTGATTCTATTCTCTTCCTCTTGTGTTTCGACTTCAACATATGATGCACAGGTGCAAAAAGCGGACTCTTTGCAGAAAGTACTTCAAGGTGTTATAGGTGAAAAAAATCAAGTTTCAGCCAGTAATGCGGGAAATCTTGCAATCATTGCCGATTTGAATGAAGAAATACGGATATGTAAAGAAAAAGTACGCTCTCTTGAAAAGCAAGTCGAACAAGCTACAAAATCGAGCTCTGAGGAAATCAAAGGACTTTTGACTCAATTGGAGAAAGCAGAAGAAGATCTGTTCGAGAGAGAATCAAAACTCAGGGAATTGCAATCGCTTATCAAGCAAAGAGATTCTTCGATGAATGCGCTTCGTGTGAGAGTGGAACAATCGCTTTTGGGCTTCAAAGACAGTGGACTTGAAATCGAAGTCAAGAATGGAAAAGTGTATGTAAAAATGTCCAATCAACTATTGTTCAAATCCGGTTCAACGGTTATTGATCAAAGAGGACGAGATGCATTATCGCAATTGGCCATGGTACTCTCTCAGCAAACCGATATTTCCGTCATGATTGAAGGTCACACTGATAATAAGCCAATCAATAATGCGCGTATTGCCGATAATTGGGATTTGAGTGTACTGCGTTCCACTGAAGTTGCAAGGATTCTAACCATTGAGAATGGTATTGATCCCAAGCGAATCATTGCATCCGGTAGAAGCGAATTCATGCCCACTGATGAAGCTGATACTCAAGAGGCCCGAGCAAAAAACAGAAGAACCGAAATCATACTTAGTCCGAAACTTGATGAATTATTCAACTTGGTGAAATAAAATAATGAATGCATTTGATAAAATGATAGCAAGGCAGTCTGCAATTTTTTCAAGATTATGCATTGGTCTTGATACCGAATTGTCAAAGATTCCCGAACATTTGCATGGACTTGAATCACCGATTCTTGCTTTCAATCAGCAAATCATTGATGCCACGAGCGAATATGCAAGTGCATATAAAATCAATACCGCCTTTTATGAGCAATATGGATTAAGTGGTTGGGAAGCGCTCAAGCAAACCATTGAGATGATTCCAAATGAAATATTTACCATTGCGGATGCAAAAAGAGCCGATATCGGAAATACCTCTGCGGCATATGCTCGAGCTGTCTTCGATGATTTGAATTGCGATGCAATTACCGTGAATCCATATATGGGATATGATTCTTTGGCTCCTTTCCTTGAAAGGGAAGACCGCATGGTGATTGTTTTGGCTCTCACTTCAAATCCGGGATCATCTGATTTTCAGCGATTGATTTCCGATGGCAAACCAATGTATCAACATGTCATTGAGACAGTATTGTCATGGAAAAGAAATGCATCCATTGGATTTGTGATTGGAGCAACGCATCCGGAAGAACTTGCATTGATTAGACAATATGCATCCGATGCGGTATTGCTCATACCTGGAATAGGAGCACAAGGTGGAGATATAGATGCAATAATGAAGGCCAATGGAAATGGTCCGGTCTTTATCAATGTTTCAAGGGGAATCCAGTATGCCGGGGCAGGCGAACAATTTGGGGAGAAAGCACATGAAGCGGCAAAATTCTATAAAGAAAGAATCGGATATACTGCATGAACGACAAATGCAGATCAAACTGCATGAATTATTGATTGGTGCAAATAGGGTGATGCAAGGTGTTTCGGGGAAAACCATTCACATCTTGAATCCGGGACGAATAAATCCTTATCCGGGTCCGGACTTCTTGGATATGGCAATGCTCATCAATGGGAAATTGATGATTGGCAATGGTGAATTCCATAAGATTGCATCTGATTGGTTTTCACATAAACATCATTTGGATCCTAGATATGCGGATGTCCTATTGCATATTGTTTGTAAGCAAGACATCAATGTTCAAGTCGCCAAAGAAACACTGATTATTCCTCACGATGAAATCTCTGCAATACAGTCAAAAGTCGCTTATGTTTCCCTTACTAATTTGGATGATTTGCAAGATTATGCATTCCGTCGATTGATGCGACGATGTAATGAAGTGCATGTGCTGGAGTTTTCTATATCAGATCCCAAAGAGCAATTGATTGCATACTGCATGATATTCTTGAAGAAGAGGATGAATCAAAGAAGAAGGATTTTTGTACAGTCGGAAGACCTTGGAGCCATAATACAGATGTTCATCCATTCTCCTATCATTCATGCGATCATGAATGGTGCAGAAATTCCAATCGATATCACAATACTGAATGTTCGATCAAGAAATGGTATATATACTCATCTGTTCTCAGAACTATTTGTCAATGTGTTTCACCCATTTTTAGTCAATCTTCAAAGTGAAAATAGAGGACAATTGATCGAATGGTATTGGCTGCAAAGAAGCGTCACACAGTATCGTTCACTCTCAAGAAGATTTCCTGATATTCCACAGCAATATATGTGGCAACAGCAGGGAATTCTGGAATTTCTGAGGACTGAATATTCGGGTGGAATTTCATGTGGAGAATGTAATCTTACATATCTTCATTACTATGTAAGCGTACAATAAAAAAGCCCGTGAAAATTATTCACGGGCTAGAGCTTACAATGTAATTGCAAGAATTATTGTTTGATGATGCATTGTTTGGAATTGGACATGCCACCAATCTTCACATTGATCCAATATGAACCGCTTGCCAAACCTGATGGCAAACGATATTCATGTACTTCGGATGCATTGATCATACCTTCAAATACATGTTGAATGAGTTCACCTGTTCCGGACATCAATGAGATGGACGCCATTCCTGCTTTGAGAGAATTCACGGTGAAATGCATGTCATTGGCATCTTGACCAAATACTTTGATTTGAATGTCATTTGATTGTTCTTTCACAGATTCGGAAACTGAACTTGGTGGACTAACCACAACTTTTGCGACTGCACTTGTATCAATTCCGCATTCGCCTATAATGATCACAAAATAATCGCCGGAATTACCTGTATTTGTAGAAGGAAGTCTATACATCGAGTCAGTTGCATTATTGATCTTTGCGCCATCAACATACCACTGATATTCAAGCTTTGTTCCTTCTGCTACTACCTTTAACTCAAGAGGAGAACCTGAAGTGATTGAGACGCCTTTAGGTTCATTTGTAACTCTAGTTGTGGGCTTCACAAAGAGTCTTGCAGGTTGTGATTGAGTTGCTCTGCAACCTGTATTGACAGTGGCCACATAATCTCCCGCATCGGTCGGCTTGACAGCAGGAATCGTCAACACGGAATCACGAGCACCTTGAATGATATTGCCCTTGAATCTCCATTCATATGTTCCTTTTCCATTGCCTTTCACGCTAATTCTGAATTGAGAACCGGGACAAAGTGAATCGCCAATGGGTTGTTCTGTGATTACAGTTGGCTCACCAATCTTGAATGTTGTATCGCTAATATCACGAAGACCTGATGCGACATTGATTACTCTTGCTCTATACACAGTACCGCCAACATAGTCATCTGGAATCTTCCAAGGGAAATTACCACCTGTGAGATCTTTGGCAACAGTATTCCAAGTTTTGCCATTGTCAGAGGATAGTTGAACTGAAACAAGTTCAGTGGCAGTAAGTCCTTCTTTCGTCCATGCAAAATTCATATTGCTTCCCGGACAAAAAGTACCAAAAGCACTAGGTGAACTCATTGAAAGATTACCAAAAGCATATTTGGCAACAAATCCATTTGTTCCTGATCCCGGAGTGGTATTATTAGTTTCATCGAATGTTGCCAAATCAGGTGAAGTTGAAACTCCACAAAAATAGAAATCACCTCTTGATGTCTCAACAATTGCTTTTACGATATCTTCACCTGTTCCACCGAAATAAGAAGAGTAAATGACTTCGGACAAATCATTGGTAAGTTTCATGACTACTCCGTCTTTCGGTCCACCGCCATATCCACCATCAGGATTTTTAATTCCAATATTATTACTGCTGAAATCTCTTGAACTTGTCCATCCCGAAAGCAATACTTGCGATGTACCGGGAATAAAGTCAACTGCTGTAGCGGATTCAGTTCCTGAAGTACCAAAGACGGCGGAATTTACAAGTACACGACCATTTGATGAAATTCTTGAAACAAATATATCCAATCCACCTTTTGAGGACGTGGTAGTACCAACAATTGGAAATGAAGTTGTTATTCCGGTTCCAAAATCAGTTTCACCACATACTACTACAGTACCGTCATCGAGTGGTGTGAGTCCTGTGATACGATCATTTCCATTGCCACCAAGATAGCCAAGAAACTGAGTGTTCGCGCTTGAGTGAGTGCCTGAAATACCAAACTTGGCAACAAATCCATCGTCTTTTTGATTGAATGTATTATCCCATGGTCTTCTTGAATTGTCTATGTTCGGCCAAGTTCCAATAGTTGGATATGCTCCGTTTGCAATTCCTTGTCCTGTTGTACCAGCAATGAATATTGCGTTAAAACTTGGATCATAACCAACACCTGTTACTCGGTCATCACCATCACCACCGATATAACTTGCAAAATTGATGAGTGATCCTGAAGGTCTAAACTCCATCATGAAGCCATCTGTCAATGCCTTCTTCAAATTCTGATATGCACCATTGTCCCTGGGATAATCGGATGAATTTGTGACACCGCCAACAAGCAATTCACCTGTTGGTCTTGCTGCGATTGCAAGAACTCTATCATCCAAAGATCCGGGGATATAACTGGAATAGACCAATTGTGAACCATTGGAAGAAAGCTTCGCTACGAATCCGTCGATTCCTGCTTTGAATGCATCTTTCCATGAAGTTGACAATGGGAAATTGGTTGAACCGGTTTCCCCACCAACAAAAATTCCACCATTGAAATCAATTGCTACAGCATTGATGATATCATCACCACCACCGCCTAGGTAGGTTAAACTGAGAATATTTTGAAGTTGTGGAGAATAACGAATAATAACACCGTCAATCCCGCCATTATACTGAGTATCATAGGAACCTGTAATCACAGGCAAATCTTCAGTTTCTGTTGACCCTGCAGCAACAACATTACCTGCATTGTCAAGGACCACTCCATTGATTGCATCAGCACCTGCATTACCAAGATATGTGCTGTACACAAGAGGATCAATGATCAATGTTTTTTTCTTGTCATATGAAGCCAAAGAGAAAACAAAACCTCTTTCTGACTTGGTGAATGAACAAGGAACTGTGACTTTTGAACCTGATTCATCATATTGAAATGCGTGAATTTTACCATGCTCAATGCTACCAAATCGAGTTTTGATTGATAGCGCGCCGTCTTTTCCAGTTGATGCTTCAGCACCTGCAAAATTCACAATGATTTTGCCTGGATCAGTTCCGGGCTGTACATGGAAATCATAACGAGGATTTGCTCCATCAAATGAATACACGATATCAATTCCATCATATACCTGAGGTATGCGAACGGTTGAATATGTAGGGACATTGAGTCTCCATTCATTTGAATGCTTCCCTCTGAAATAATTTACGATTGTCGGACTTTGAACTTCGCCAAATCCCTTCGGAATCAATGCGCCGGGCATTGTCATCTCAAAGGCATGCCCCTTTTTGGTTTTCAATCCATGAGGATTGCGGTCAACTGTATATAAGTCATGAACAATTCCTTTTTCGGTTATCCATAGGTTCATGGATGGTGTTTTAGCCATATAATGAACAGATGCAGGCCACTGTCCCACATTGGGGATAAATATTCCTTTTTGTGGAATATTTGTGCTTGCCATCATATGTGACATTGAAAAAAGAAAGAGAACAATGCAAAAAGAACGAAGGATCTGTCTTAATGACATAAGCTTCAACTCCGACAAACTATAAAAATATATATTTAACGATGTAAAACAAATGGCATAATACTTGAATTATTGCCATTCAAACAGAGGAAATATACTCCTTGTGTTAATAAGCTTTTTTCTATGTGAACAAAGCCATCACCAATAAGACCATTGAATACATTCCGACCTTGCAAGTTAAGCAGAGAAAATGTTTGTATTGCATGATTTTTATCTCCGCAAATTTCAAAGTGTATTGCAATATCATCTTCAGACATTATGATGCCAGTCTCTTCTGAAAACTCATCAATCGAAACAGGACCTTCAACTTCTTCTATTGCTGATTGCAAATGATTTTTCAGCAAAGTACGGGAAGTATCCGATCCAATGACGATATAAGAAATCACGGAATCGCCTGGAAGTAATGTTTTTTCGAACTTTGCTCCGCAAAACATTGATATATCACCACTTGCACCATATTGAATGCTGTTTCCTGCATTTAAAAGAGCTGTGAACTCTTGATCTGTTCCTGAAAAAACAGATGCATTCATACCTGCAACTTGTGGCTTGAATGAAGTTTCATTCACGGGAGCAAAACACAAAATCCCTACAAAAGGATGCGGAAAGCCTGCAAAACGACCATTTCTCCAAGAAATTTCAGCATCGGCTCTTCCCAACATGTGATTTGGAATTGCTTCTACGAAACGCTCAACTCTATTTTCTCTTCCATAATTACCGATATCCCAGTCCCCAAAAATGCCAAATCCGGGATTGAATATTGGGGAATCGTTCATGTTTGTCAGCGTAAACTTGAATGTTACACTATTCGGAGCAAGCTTTTCAATTGTTTGTTTGATCGAAATGCCTATGCGATTGCCACTTGGATTCAAACTATCCGTCAATACGGTATAGGCACCTTCTTTGGAATTGGCAAATCGAACTCTTGGCTCAAATCCTGAAGAATTAGGAAAACCTGTTATGATATTTCCCGAAGATCCCACAACTAGCCCGCCATCATAGAGCATGGATCCATGATTTTTTAATATAAATCCTAAGCCATCGAATTGTTCATTTCCTGCACTACCTACGGTTCTGTCATTAACATATCCCAATGAGCCGAAATCACCTATTGAAAATGCCAAATGATCGCTTTCAAAGTCTGTAATAACAGGAATTGGGCGTATAGGAATCAGTACTGTTGGAAGTGGACCATTATCCTCAAAAACTTTTAAAGAATGATAGAACTCAGCATCACTTTTTTCTTCAATGATCATTCGAAACACAATGCTTGAATCAATGGTACCAATTCCAATTCCATTAATAAATCTAAGTGTGTCCAATAGTTTGAAAGGTCTGAAGAATGTTTCCAACGCTGAAAAGCGAAGGACAATCATCTTGGCATCTCTATCGCTTATGTTTTTAATGAACAATTTTAATTGTATGGTGTCACCAACTGCTTTTCTTCTTACATCATCCAAACTCCAATCCACTTTGAGATATGGTCTTTCGAGTGGTGATTCCTGCAATGCACGCTGTATATTCACTCTTCCGGGGAGGAATCCAGTAAGAAATGTATTCGCCAAATCAATCGGATCTGCCGTTGCCTTTAGATGCTCTTCTATTACTTCCATGGATGCAGATGGATATTTCCCATGTACCAATGCAACACAACCTGCTATGATTGGGGCGGCAAATGAAGTACCATTCATCGTGGTATAGGTGAAATCGAAATTGTCTGTAGTACGAACATTATATCCAGGCGCCATGATGTCCGTAGACCATCCCCATGAAGAGCCCATGGATTTTGCATCTGAGATGTCGGTTTCTCCCACTGACATCACCCCGCGATATGATGCAGGGTACACAGGAGCACGATTATTGTCATTACCTGATCCGGCAACAATCAAGACATTCCTTTCAACTGCAAAATCAATGATGCTTTGATTGATTTCCGAATAGGAATTGGCTGATCCCCAACTGCAATTCAAAACAGGGAAGCCACGCATGATTCCATAAAGAATTCCTTCATATCCATATTCTACTCTATCTGAACCTTCTTTACCGGCCTTGATTGGAAAAAATCTGCATTTGGCACCTACTCCTGCAATGCCTTTTGCATTGTTCCAAGTTGCCGAAGCCACACCTGCGACAGTTGTTCCATGTCCATCATAATCAAGAAAAGTACTACCTGCAGGTGTTCCATCATTTGGCCATGCAAGATTGACTCCTCGAAAATCATCCATGAAACCATTTTGATCATCATCAATGCCATTGTTTTCGATTTCTGAACGATTGATTGAGATATTGTCCTTCAAATCTTCGTGATTTTGAAGAAAACCATTGTCAATGATACCTATGACAATGGATGAGTCTCCTGCATATATATCCCAAGCTTCAAATGCTTTAATCGTGTTCAGAAAATTTTGCTGAACCAGATAAGTATCATCAGGTCTGAATAGTACTAGTTCTGAAAATCGTGGTTCTGCTACTTCAATGAGATCAATTTCATTCTTGAGAACTTTTAATACAGCTGATATCGAAATCCCATCAGGAATGCTCATGGTATATGTACGAGACAATCTCTCATGAGCAGGTTTGATGTGCAATCTTGTGGTCTGATCACTTGTATAGGGAATCCGTAGTGGCAGCGGAAGTATATGATTGAATGTGGATGCGGATAAAACGGGAAGGGTTGATTGAGACAGTTGTATCTGAAGATCGTCTAGTGTTTTCAATGGTTTAAGGCGAATATTCATGGATTGAGCCTGCATGATATTCGATTGTATGCCATGAGCATTAGAATGAAAACTGAGGAGCATGCCGATTATGCCCGCAATCAGTTTTACGGTATTACTTGAGATATGTAGAGCGAAAATATTCATGGTATATGCAAAGACAATGCTTTCGGGAATTTGTTTCTATGGTAATGTAAATTGAGCACTCGCCCCATTTGCGTTCACATTCCAGAAAATTGTTTTTTTAGTGATTGGGTCAATTGCGAAATACGATTCATCCGCAGTTGCTTCAAATCGTAAGATTGGAAAGCCGGCGAAATAGATGATTTTACCAGATACTAAACCTGAATCATAAAAGCGTGATAATGGAATTCGAATGCTTCCGATTGAATTTCCGGGTTCAATGATTAGACCAATATCCGTGAACACATATCGATTGCGTTGTAATGGATCAATTACATTGGAATCAATATAGAGGATAACTCTTCGCTGAACATCTGTTATTTGATTGATTCTACAGAGTATTTCCAAGCTGTCATCCTCAATCTCAATTGAAATTGAATCAACTGTAAATGGTGGAATTTGAACTAATGTGATCGGATTTACTATGACCGGCATGGCTCCATCGGAGCGCACTGAAAATCGTTTGACATTTGAATATCCCGGCTTGGAATACAATATGGTATAAGTGCCTTTGGGTATGAGATTTAAAGTCCATCTACCGGCTGTATCAGTTAAAGTCTCAAATCCGGTGCCTTCAAGTTTGACGAGTACCAAATTCTTGTTTATGGCAAATGAGTTATCTTCTGAAAGAAGTCTTACGGTTCCCCTTAATTGGCTTCCCGGTAATTCATCCGGTGATATTACTCTGCTGTCCATGCATCCCATGCTGGAAAGAATAGTGGCAATCACAATTGTGATATGCAGGAAATATCTGTGGATTATATAAATCATGGCTTAAATTACAGAATTTAGGACATCAGAGAAAGGGAATACTGATTGTCGTTTCCTTGTGATAAGTGTATCTTTGTGCTGATTTTTCCAACATTATTTCAGTTGAAAATGATATTGTTACTTGTCCTTACACTCTTCATGCAAATCGAATTAAATGGTCAGGGAAGACCACTCAATGAGAATGAATATCTTCCGCAAGAAAAACGCCTGAAAAACATTCAAATGCTCACATTTGAAGGAGAGAATGCTGAGGCATATCTTTCCTATGATAATGCTTCTCTGGTCTTTCAAAGAAGGGGTCCTGATGAATCATGTGATCAAATCTATGTGATGGATATCACAGGTAATCACATGAAAAGGGTTTCCAATGGTCAAGGCAGAACAACTTGCTCATATTTCCTTCCTGATGGCTCAATCATTTATGCAACGACTGCATATAATGATCCAATCTGTCCTCCACCTCCTGATTTTTCCAAAGGTTATGTATGGCCACTATATCCAACATATGATATCGTTCGAGCTGATACTGCAACAGGAAAGATTCTATCCACAATTATCAAGGGAAATAATTATGATGCCGAGGCAACAGTTTCTCCAGATGGAAAGACTATAGTTTATACTGCAATCATCGATGATGATATTGAATTATTTACCTGTAATGTTGATGGAACCAATATTCGAAGAATCACCCATGCGCCCGGTTATGATGGAGGTGCTTTCTTTAGTCCTGATGGCAAGAAGATCGTATTCAGAGCTTCAAGGCCGACAGGACAAGATCTTGAAAAACATACCGCACTTGTGCGTGAAAATCTTGTACGACCTTCAAAACTTGATATCTATGTCATGGATATTGATGGTTCCAATATTGTTCGGGTTACAAATAATGGAGCCGCGAATTTTGCTCCTTTCATGCACCCAGATGGAAAACGCATCATATTTTGCTCAAACATGGATGATGCAAAAGGCAGAAATTTTGATTTATTTCTGATCAATATTGATGGAACAGGACTGGAACGCATCACATATTCAGGCGAATTTGATGGTTTTCCGATGTTTACATCCGATGGAAAAAAACTGGTCTTTTGTTCAAATCGACTGAATAAAAAGTCAGGCGATACCAATGTCTTCATTGCCGATTGGAATGATTAATCCTCACTTTTGGATGCTGTAATTATGCATGCACAACATGTCAATAAACCTTGGTGGCATATATCACTGACCAAGCAAATTCTCTTTGGACTTGTCTTTGGAGTTTTTCTCGGTTGGATTGCTCCCGAGTTTTCATCTTCACTTTCATTCATGAGAGATATCTTTCTCAATTTGATCAAGTCCATCATTGCTCCATTGGTTTTTTCAACAATCGTTATTGGAATTGCCGGTGGCGGAGACTTGAAAAAAGTGGGAAGAATGGGGGCAAAGTCGATTTTGTATTTCGAGATTGTGACTACGATTGCTTTATTCCTTGGACTTGCTGTGGTCAATATCGTACAACCTGGACATGGAATCGTACTGAATGGTGATCCGGGATCACTCGGAATCATCGCACAAAATCATCCTAAAACACTGATTGAAACCATAGTACATGTCTTTCCTTCCAGCATCATCGATGCAATGGCCAAAGGTGATGTACTGCAAATAGTCGCATTTTCCATTCTTTTTGCAATGGCATTGACTGCCATTGGAGACCGCGGAAAGCCGATTGTGGCAATGTGCGATTCACTTGCGCAAATCATGTTCAAATTCACAGGATTTATCATGATGTTTGCCCCATTTGGAGTTGGCGCGGCAATGGCAGTTACAATTAGTCATCAAGGATTGGGCGTTCTTGCAAATTTGGGAATGTTGGTATTATCACTCTATATAGCACTCGTCATTTTTGTAGTACTCGTTCTCGGTGCAGTGGTTCTTCTTTTCCGCGTACCTCTCAAGCCATTTCTTAAAGCGGTGCGAGAACCATTTATTCTTGCATTTGTTACCACAAGCAGTGAATCAGCTCTTCCCAAAGCAATGCAAAATATGGAGCGACTCGGTGTTCCAAAGCGCATTGTTGGATTTGTGATGCCAACCGGCTATAGTTTCAATCTCGATGGAACAACACTTTATCTGGCCATGGCTTCGGTATTTGTTGCACAGGCGGCTGCTACAACCATTCCGGGATTCACATTCACATTCGAACAGCAAATCATGATGATGTTATCACTCATGATCACTTCAAAAGGTGTTGCTGCAGTTCCTAGGGCTTCACTAGTCATATTGCTGGCTACTCTTTCTTCTTTTTTACCACCAGGTATTGGTGCTCTTGGCGTTGCAATGATTTTTGGGATTGATGAATTGATGGATATGGCCAGAACTTCGGTCAATCTACTTGGCAATTGTTTGGCAACAGTTGTTATTGCACGTTGGGAAGGTGAATTCAATGATGAGAAAGCAGATGTGTTTGGAACGGATCAAGAGATCTTGGATCCTGCGCTCATGCAATAATGCGAGGCACTCTTGCTGAAATTGCTGTAGTGATTTCATATGGAATGGTATTGAGCAGAGAAGCCAAATCTTCGGCACTTTGCTCGGTACCATTGTCATTTCCGATGAAGGTTACTGTTGATCCTGCCTGAATATTCGAATCACCCAAATCAACCATGCATTCATCCATGCAGATATTTCCAACGATTGGAAATTTCATTCCATTGATGATACATTGCAATTTACCCGTCAATCCACGGAATAAACCATCACCATAGCCAATAGGTATGGTTCCAATGATTGTATCCTTTTCGGCAATGAATGATCTGCCATAGGAAACTGATTCGCCTTGTTTGACTTTGCGAATCGACATCACGGTTGAATGTAATGAAAGTATGGGTCGTAAACCGGGGAATAATCCTTTTACGGGGGAATAGCCATAGATGGAAAGTCCGGGCCTTGCAAGATTTCCAATATTCTCAGGAATGCGCATGAGTGCGGCAGAATTACCGATATGAGTGAATTCAGGATTCAGATTCAAGGCTTCCAATTCTTTCAAACATGCGGTAAACAAATCTTTCTGCTTTAGCATGAATGACATATCATCGGCATCTGCTGTGGCAAAATGAGTGCAAATACCTTTCCAATGCAAACCCGGGGTTTGAAGGATTGCTTGTACCATCGTGACTGTTTCTTCAGGCATGATTCCATCACGATGCATTCCTGTATCAATAAAGACATGCACAGGAATTCTGGTATTTCTTGACAATGACTTTTGATTCAAGGTCGAAATTGTATCTCGAGAACAGATGATTGTCTCAATTCCATATTCGATCAAAGCATCCAATTCTTCAGGTTCGGGAGGAGTCATCAAAATGATCGGCATTGTAATTCCTGCCTTACGAATCATAACTCCTTCGGATGCAAATGCAATTCCCAGAAAATCAATACCTTCTTCTTGTGCAATTCTTGAGCAATCTATGATGCCATGTCCATAAGCATTGGCTTTGACCATGGCCATGATTGCAGTGCCTTCCGGAAGGTTTTCCCTGATGATGCGAATATTCGATCTCAGTGCATCTGAATTGATGAGAGCATATGTTGAGCGAGTTGACATATCAATCAGAGAAGTTGTTCTTTGTTTTGATCACGCAAAGCAGTCACAATGGATTTTACTTCTTGTGCTTTGTCCGTTGGACATACCATGATTGCATCGGGAGTGGAAATGATAGTCATGCCGGTGACTGAATGTGTCGTAAGCATTACTTCGGGATTAGCATTCCAAACTATGCTGTCTTTTACATCGATCGCCAAACAATTTCCTGAGATGATATTGCCTGATATATCTGTATCACCAAGTCTTGACAAAGCATCCCAAGAGCCGACATCATCCCATGTGAAAGAAGCAGGAAGAACCACCACATTTTTGATTCTTTCCATGATACCATAATCAATGGATGTTGCTTCCAATTGACCAAATGAATCTGTGATCTGCATGGAAGAAAGCGAATGTCCATTCAAAAGACAATCATAGAGAGATTCCATGGCAGTGAATGAATCAGGCATGGCAATATTCATGGCTTCGGCAAATGTGTCGAGTCTGTAAAAGAACATCCCGCTATTCCAGTAAAAACCTCCTTTGGAAATATATGCAAGTGCATCTTCCATCTTGGGTTTTTCTCTGAAACTTTGCACGACTTTCAAATCGCCATCACCTATTGATTCACCGGATTCAATATATCCATAGCCCGTTTCGGGTCTAGAAGGCGGTATTCCAAATGTCACGATGTCTTTATGTTCTGATGCATGATCGAGAGCTTTACGGATATCTGAAGCAAATACTTCGGCAGGTCTGATGAAATGATCTGCGGTAAACACACCAATCGTCAATTCACTTGCAGGTATTTGAAATCTGGAGCGTATGATTGCATATCCAAGCGCCAAACATGGAGCTGTATTCCTTTTAGCCGGTTCGGCGATGATATTTTCTTGTGGAATATCAGGCAAGGCTTGAATGATTGCATCCTTTAAAATCTCACCGGTGATGATGAAGATTTGCTCTTTGGGAATGACATGTGCAATTCTATCAACTGCTTCGGAAAGCATGGTTTGATTGGAGAATAGCGTTAGCAATTGCTTGGGATGATGTTTTCTGCTCAATGGCCAAAAGCGTTCACCCGAACCGCCTGCCATGATGAGTGCTATGTGCTTCATGATGATTTCTTGATGAGTAATTCTGCAATTTGAATGGCATTGGTGGCAGCGCCTTTTCGAAGATTGTCTGCCACAACCCATAATTGTAAACCTGCCGGATTGTCTGCATCTTTTCTGATGCGTCCAACAAATACATCGTCTTTTCCGCTTGCCATGATCGGAGTTGGGAAAGCATCTGCCACAGCATCATCAATCACGGTCAAACCCGGAAATCCTGAAAGACATTCATGGATATCATCTATGGTCCATGATTTCTCAAGTTCCACATAGACAGATTCGCCATGTCCACCGGTTGATGGGATGCGTACACATGTGACTGCAATTGGTAAATCAGGCATGGAGTAGATTCTGCGAATCTCTCTTTTCATCTTGAGTTCTTCTTCAGTATCGCTTCCGCGAATATCATTCGGCCTGGAATGAAAAACCGTATTGAATGCAAGTTGATGTGATGAGATTCGATCTTTGGGAATGCGACCCTGCAATTCATCTTGTAATTGATCAATGCCTTTTTGTCCGGCACCGGAAACAGATTGATAGGTTGATACTATCATGCGTTTCAATCCGAATTTCTTTCGAATCGGTTCAAGAGCAACGACTAATTGAATGGTGGAGCAATTTGGATTGGCGATGATGCCATGGTGGAGCATGGCATCATCCGGATTGACTTCCGGTACCACAAGGGGTATATCGGGTTCCATTCGGTAGGCGGAGGAATTATCAATCACGGTACATCCCGCTTTTACCGCAATCGGTGCGTAAGCACTACTAAGTACTCCGCCTGCCGAAAAGAGCGCAATATCAATGGCCTCAAAAGAGTGCTCATTCAGTTCTTGTACCGTGAGCCGCGAACCGCGAAATTCCATTGTTGTTCCTGCGGATCTTTCCGAGGCAAGCAATGTGAGTGAATCTACGGGGAAGTTTTTTTCTTCCAATACTTTGAGCATCGTTCTTCCAACCAAACCGGTTGCTCCAACGATCGCCATCTTGAATCCCATGTGATCTTTATGCTGCTGTAAATTGAGGGAATTAAAATGCTCGCAAATATATGTAATTACTTTGAGTTCTGTTCATTTTCATAAAAAACATTCTCATGTTTTTTAGAGTATGCGCATTCGTTTCCAAAATGGAATCGTTGTCGTGAATGTTGAATATGATTCTTCTGCATGAATGCGTGTGATATTGAATGTACCATAGCCATGAAATTCCATCCATTCGGCAATCCAATCTATCGCATCTTCTGCATGTATGATTGTAGCCAAAAGAAAGAGTGCTGTATCTTTATTGATGATGATTCCTGATCCTGATTGAAGAGAAGGAATCACATGTTCATCATGACCAATAGCTTCCTCGAGGAATGCAATGAGAATCTTTTTGTATTCTTTCAAAGCATGATCTGATGGGGTGTTGCAGGCAATGGGTTTGATTTGTTCAGCAATCAAGAGATTGAGCAATCCATCCTGAACTTGTGATTTATCACGGTTGAGTGAAGAAGATATCATGCTTGCTGTAGAATATCCTGATTCCAATTCACCAATGATGGGAAGATGTGATTCATCATCCAATGTAATTATTCTGCATCCCGGCAATGCAATGTCATGTAGATAAATGTCATGAGAAAACACTCTGCCAAAATGTATATGGTCATATGGATTTTCTATGTCTCTGGCACCCTTGGCATAGATATCCCAGCGAAACATCGTATTTCGTATGAGATCTTTATATGTCTCAAATTGAATCAGATCTTCACCGATATCAAGTATTTCTTCGAATCCCTCTGGTAATGCGATCTCGCCGATATTCAGAAAGAACGGCAATTGTCCGGCAAATGTCAATCCTAAATCATTCATTTTCACATTCATTTCTTTGAACCACAAAGGAGTCCAATGATCTGCATAATATTCATGAATGATATAACGCATGTCATGTTTGGACAATTCTTCGATGAATGCACCGGCCGAAGGAACAACTTTCATGTATTCACTTTGCTTTTCATGCATCCATTGAAGAAAGCCGATTCCTTGTTCCGCATTCTGAAAGGGATCATCGGAAAGATGCATGGAATATTCTCTGAACATCATTCGCAATGGCTCAAACACATGCCATCCCGGATAGGCATTATAGCTTACCAAGGCAAGTCCATTCTGAGTCAAAGAACCTTCGATGATACGATGAATAGCTGCTCTGACGGGTTCATGCACCCATGTATATAATCCATGCATGACGATATAATCGAAGGCGGGAAGCGATGTGACAGTCGTGATATCAGCACATTGGAATATGCAGTTCTTTATACCAAGTTTTTCGGCTCTGTCTTTTGCAAATGCAATATGTTCTTCATTGAAATCAATGCCGGTAAACATTGCATCCGGATTGGCAGAGGCAAAAATGAGTAATGAATGACCTGTTCCGCATCCAAGTTCACAATAGGTGAATGCTTGTACATCTGGCACTTGAAAACCGCGCATCAAAGCAGTGCATCGAATTGCATGTGGATTCAATTCACTGAAAAAAGTGTCTGTATAGGGTATTTTGTCGAGCATTGAAATTATTTTCGGGTAAAACTTGCCAAGCGCATGCAAATCATGTCTTGAATATTCCGAATTATTCCGTCGGGTACGGTAAATCCATTGATCATAATGGAGAATGCCAAGTCTTCGCCATCTCTGGTAATTGCATATCCTGAAAGACATGATACATTGTTCATGGACCCTGTTTTTGCGATTACTTGTTGTTGTGCAAGTGATTTGAGCATGCGATTATTCAAAGTACCCGGCATGCCCGGTTTGGCAAGTGATGCTCTGAAGACTTCTTTATATGTGGATCTATGAACCTTCGAGAGTAATGTTGTTTGTTGTTGCGCGCTGAGCAGATTCAATCGGGATAATCCTGAGCCATCAACGATTGAGCATTGCTCCGGCATGATTCCAATTGAGGAAAGATATTTTTTGATGCTCTCGGATCCCTTTGAAAAAGACCCTTCGCCGAATTGTTCTTTACCCATAGTCTTGAATAGCATATCCGCTCCAAGATTATGACTAAATGTATTGATGATTCCGATGATGGAGGAAATCGGTGGCGATACATGAGTGAATATTTGTTTCAACTCAACATAATTGATCGGCCCATCGATCAATTCATTTTGAAGAAGTGAGCCACGAATTCGTATTCCCATTTTTTCAAGTCTTTGCTTGAATACGTGTAAAAAGTACTGTACGGGATCATCTATGCTAAGACCGATTGAAGTTGATGGATCTGCATTCGTTTTTTTTGTGGATGAGGTCAGATCGGGAAGCGCAATCGCTCCTTGAATATCAATGACTCCTGAGCGTGGATCAGAGTCAGTTTCCAAAACCGTGGGTGTATTTGATTGAACTGTCATCACATTATTTACAATTCTCAGATATGAATTGTCAGGAATTATTGTCAGGCGTGAATAATCTCCGGCCTTGACTCCAGGCTTGAATGATAATTCAACTTTATTATCATAAAAGGAAATTGCAGAAATAGGCGCTGAATATGGATAGGGAACATCATCAATTGCCCAGCCCGGACCAAATGATTCATTGTCAAAATATCCATGATCAAGAATGATATTTCCTTTGATGGATTTTATGCGCAGTGAGTCAAGTTTGAGAGCAATATTATCCAAAATTACAGTTGGATCCTTCATGTACATCAAGCTCATGCTTGGGTCACCCGAAGCACGAATAATTATATCACCATCCAATTCACCGGAATCTTTGATTGTACCATCAATGTATATGCGAGTGGCATAATGAAAGTCCGAACCTAATACTTCCAATCCGGCGGCCGTGGTAAAAAGCTTCAAAGTTGAAGCGGGGATCAATAAAATATTGGGATTTTTCTTGTAGAAGGTTTCCCCGGTTTCAAGATTGATGACAGAAATACCAATCGATGCATTCGATAATTCGGATACTGAAAGAATGTCTTCCAAATCTTCTTGCAAATGCCGAATGGCGAATTGTCCATTTTGTTGTTTTTTGTCAATCTTGATGGAATCAGAACTTTGCTTATTGGATTGAGCAAATGTGTTCGAAAATGCAATGAGTAAAGCCGAAATGGCATAAAAAAGAGTTTTCATAGTGTCTTGTACTCCTCTATGACATTGCATGCAAATTCATAGGATGAAAGTGTGCCTTCTTCTCGGAGAATATTCATGGAATCCAGAATCTCCTCCATTGAAACACCAATATTCAATGAACCTCTTAGATGAGATATGAATTGATGTTTCCATTGTCCTAAAGCAAGAATGACAAGATTGATGAGTTCTCTGTATGTAATATCCAAGCTTGGTCTGGCAAGTGTTTTACCATAACCGTCAAGTATCATCCAGCGGGCTAGATCGGGTGATATGTTTGTCATTTTTGACATCATTTTATCAAAGACAGAGGTGTAAATCTCTTTGCATAATTGTGTCCCTCTTTGTTCAAAAAGTTCAAGATTGAATTCTTCTCTTGATTTGTCAATCGGACCATATATGGAATATAAAGCATTGAGTCCTTCAATCGAAGCAGGATACCCCGCAAAGAGATGAATCTGTAATATCGCTTCATAAATTTCTTCATGAGGAATATTACATTCATGTGCTTTTTGAAGATGTACATTGACCCGCTCCATATTATTTGAAGCAAGAGCAATCACAATGCGAAGGAGAAGATTTCTGTTTTGTTCAATCATGAGGATATCGGCCGGATAAGAATGCTGATAATGCTTTGCTTAATTGAATTCCTGCTTTTGCGCGATGACTCATCGCATTTTTCCTTGATGAATCCATTTCTGCAAATGTTTGTTCTTCGCCATCGGGAATGAAAATGGAATCATAACCAAATCCTTTGTCTCCGGCTTCTTCTTTGGTAATGACTCCTTCACAAATTCCTTGAGCTGAGAAAGATATATCATGAGATATGAAATGGAGAACAGTGCGGAATCTAGCTTTGCGATTGTCATGCATGGTTAATACATGGAGGAGTTTTTCTCTATTCGCTTTGTCATTTCCATGTTCACCGGCATATCTTGCGCTAATTACTCCGGGTGACATATTGAGAGAATATACTTCGAGTCCGGTATCATCAGAAATCACAGGCATTTGAGTCATTTCAAAAAGAGCTTTTGCCTTGATAAATGCATTTTCTTCCAATGTCGCACCTGTCTCATCTATCTCAGGTGAATCTTCACCGAAATATGACTTCTGAGAAATGAGTTCTATTGGCAAAGAAAAACTTGCAAAAATACCGGCCAATTCTTCTATTTTATGTCTATTGTTTGAGGCGATCAATATCTTCATGAAATGTATTCCAATATCTCAAGCATAGAATGATTCAATCGTTTTAATTCTGCATCAGTGTAAAGAACCATATGTCCTATTCGAAAAACTTTTGACTTCCATTGTTCTTGTCCGCCTGCTACTATAATGCCTTTTTGTTTCAGTGATTCAATGATCTTCTCTGATTTACTATGATGCACAATACTCACGCCATTGGAATGAAATGCATGATTCATCGTGCAATCTTTCCATTCAGAAATCATATTGCGAATCTTCTCTGCTTGCTGAATTAATTTGTTTTGATACGCTTCATCTTGAAGTATTTGTGTACAAGAAGAAAGAAGTGCCGAAACAATCGGTAGTGGAGGCGTGAATGCAGGTGCATTATTACGAGAAGCATGAATCAAATCATGAAGATTATGCACCATGCTTACTTGTACTCTGTTTCGCTCCAAATTATCTTGTATATGTTCTGAAGCTCTTCTGCTGAATGCAATGATGCAAGCTCCCGGAGGTGATGCCAATGCTTTTTGAGATGCACTAAATATACAATCGATACCGAATGATTGCATATGTATGTTCTCGAGAATCAAACTACTTACGGCATCAACAATGATGAAAGTATCAGGTGCTTGTTTTCTGATTATGGAACAGAATCTATCAAGAGGAATAGTGATTCCAGTGGATGTCTCTGTATGCGTAATCCATACAGAATGAAATGAGTCAGTAGAAAGAATATGCTCGAGTGTTTCTTCGGAAAATGACTCACCCCATTCGACTGTAATTGTTAGAACTTCATGCCCAAAAATATTTCCCAATTCCCTCCATCGAGTGGAGAATCGACCATTGACAAGCATGAGAATCTTTGATCCATTAGGAACCATGCCACGCATTATGATTTCAGCACCAGTTGTCCCGGAGCCCGGAGCAATCACAATATCATCATCTGTCTTGATTATCTTTCGTAATGATGCTTTCAACTCTTCATGTACAATCATGAATTGTTCAGATTTATGATAGAGTAATGCATGCATCGCTTGACCCGTTCTATCAGAGATTGGAACAGGTCCGGGAGTGAAATACAATGTATTGGTTTCAGGCATCGGAGTTCATCAAAAGAGTATATTGCAAAGTTATCGTTTTGAATTCATTTTAGTGCTTTTCCCCATGCAAATCGAACATTCTATTGTACTTATCACCGGAGCTTCATCAGGAATTGGACTTTCCTTGACAAAACAATTTCTTCAAAAGGGAGCTATTGTCTGTGCCTTTTCACGAAGAGGTGTTCCTGAAGATGTTAAAGATCAATTTCCGAATACTCTCATGGATTATACGGGCGATATAGGTAAGGTACAAGATGTGAAAGCCTGCATGGATGCAATTGGCGAAAGATTCGGTTCGCTGAGCATCGTAATTGCGAATGCCGGCATGGCGCATTTTGAGAATCTTGCGGAAATGAAAGATGAAATTGCAGAAGAGAT
>DBCJ01000069.1 GCA_002293005.1 Ignavibacteria bacterium UBA961
AAAGCATTATCCTAATTATTGGAAGGGTGATGTGCCGGGTGTAAGTGAACACAGTCAAAACTCACATGAGAAAGAATTGCTGGCCGCATTGCTAAAACGCAGAAGAGTTGAACTCAAAAACGATCTTTCTTATGTCAAGATCATTGACACTGATTATGGAAAAAGAATCGAGAATGACATACAGCGATATACTCGAAATCATCTCACCGCGATAGTAGTGAACGCTGTTGACATGATTGCACATTCCCGTTCCGATTATCCAATTCTCAAAGAAATTGCACCGGATGAGTCCGCTTATCGCTCACTCACAAAATCATGGTTCAAACATTCATCGTTTTTAGGAATGCTTCGAACATTGTCACAGTATAAAGACATCAATATCGTGATTACAACCGATCATGGTTCCGTTCGTTGCATGCATGCAGTAAAAGCACATGGCGATCGTGAGACTTCCACAAATCTTCGCTTCAAGCATGGCAAGAATGTGAAGACTGATGCCAAGAATGCAATGACAATCAAAGATCCCGAGCATTATAAATTACCGGAGCATACTGCTTCAACCAATTATATCATTGCAAAGGAAGATACATATTTCGTGTATCCAACAGATTTCAATCATTATGTACAGAAATATCGCGATAGTTTTCAGCATGGCGGAATTTCACTTGAAGAAATGATTTTACCTGTCATTACATTGGAACCTCGCTAAAGTTCGGGACAGGTCATTGATCTGTCCCTCTCATTTTGTTTCACAATCAGTGCATGCGCATGGAAGCAGATAGCTACCACACTTATTCGGAAGAAGAAACTCGATCTATCGGAAAACGATTTGCGGAAAAATTATCAGCAGGTGATATCATAACACTTGCGGGTGATTTAGGTGCAGGAAAAACCGAATTCGTAAGAGGCGTTTGTGCATATTTCTTGGTACATGATATAGTGTCTAGTCCTACATTCACAATCATGAATCAATATATCGGAACGAACCCCGAGGGCGCCGAGATTGCATTATATCATATTGATTTATATCGAATTCAAGATGAGAAAGAATTGCTTGAGATTGGATTTTCCGAATGCATGAGTGATGAGAATGTGATCAAATTTGTTGAATGGCCTGAGAAAGCTGGAACAGGAATGCCTGAGACAGACTGGAAAGTCACAATCAAGACCTTCCCCGATCAGGAAGAAGAAAGACAAATACATATTGAATATTTGGGTAAGAATCGTTGATAGACACGCATGCACATATAGATGCAGATGTCTTCGATGAAGATCGTGATCAGATGATTGCACAAGCTTTTGAGAATGGTGTCAAGGCAATTATCATCCCCGCAATTGAACCCGATCGTTATGATGGAGTTTTGTCCATTTGCAATCAATATGAACATATATACTGCGGAATGGGAGTTCATCCGCATAATGCAAATGACTATTCGGCTCCTGTTGAAGATCGCATCATCACATTGCTTGAGAATCCTAAGGTGAGAGCAGTAGGCGAAATCGGACTAGATTATTACTATGATTTTGCTCCGAAGGATGTTCAACAAGAAGTTTTTCGAAGACAGTTGAATATCGCTAAGTCTTATGATATGCCTGTAATCATTCACAATCGAGAATCCGATGATGACATGATTGAGATTTTACAAGAAGAACAAAACGGTGAACTCAAAGGAGTGCTTCATTGTTTCTCTTCGGACTTGACAATGCTTCGCAAAGCTTTGGATCTCGGTTTTCATGTTTCCTTCACAGGAAATATTACATATAAGAAAAGTATTTTGGATGAGATTGTTCGTGCAACTCCTTTGGATAAAATCATGATTGAAACCGATTCACCATATATGACTCCGGTTCCACATCGTGGCAAAAGAAATGAACCCCAATTTGTTCGCTTCATAGCCCAAAAGATTGCCGATATACATGCACTCACTTTCGAGGAGATAATCACCATGACAAGCAATAATGCAAAGTCTTTGTTCAGACTTCCACTATTCCTCATAGTCTTTCTTTTTGGGCTTTCAACATTTCCTATTATCGCACAAGATGACCGAAATGAGGAAGACACTGAAGAGCAAGTACAATCAATCGAAAAAAATCCATATGCACGATTTATTGGATTTGGTCCTTCACTTGCAACGAATACAATTGTCGAAACACTGACCGATATAGACAGACCCGAGAGAAGGGATACGCGCTCATGGGACGGAAATCCTGCATTTGGTTTTAGCGTAGCATATAATCCACTCGAATTCTTGATGCTTGAAGGCGGAATCTTGCATACCAGAAATAATGCAAAGCTGAAGAATGCATTGCCTGTTCCCGGAACACCGACAGATCCTGATGTCTACACAGTTTTCAATATCACTGCCCGAGCAATCGCCAATCCACGAAGTAAGGTTGCATTCTTTGCATTGGGTGGCATCAATTTTCAATCCAAAAGAATTCATTCAACCAATGTTTTATTCACCGATGACAGCCAATTGGCATTCAATGCCGGTGCCGGTTTCATGGTGAATATCCCAACTTCATTCGGCATGATCATTCCGATTGCTGAATGGCGTTTGGACTTTGAAAGTAAGAATGACACCATCAATTTACCCAATGAACAGAAATACAAAGATTGGGGCGATATTGAAATCTCAACATTTTATTCACTGCCGAGATTGACGATACTTTGGTATCCGAAATTCTGATCCTCGACCCATCAAGCGATTGATGGGTTTTTGCCAATGAGTCAACCTTCACCACAAAAACAACACAGAATGGGTGTGGACCTATTGAATGGTCCGATCGATTCCACTCTTCGCATTTTTGCTTTGCCACTTGCTTTCAGTTTTATCGTGAATATGTTGTATTCATGGATAGATACTTTTTTTGTTAGCAAACTCGGATCTGCAGCAATCGCCGCAATCGGTGTGAGCGAGCAATTGGGCTTCATGATTTTTAATTTCGGAAGTGGCTTTGCCATTGGAACCGGTATCATCGTTGCGCGCAGAAT
>DBCJ01000068.1:0-1198 GCA_002293005.1 Ignavibacteria bacterium UBA961
TGATTGATTGTGACTAAACGATTTGTTTCCGGAATAATGGAACTGAAATGCAATGGAGATTTGCGATGTTTTGTCACCAATGCTCTCCCTTTGATCTCAGATATGACGCCTCCATTGAGGGGAATATCTTTTGCGTCAATTTTACATGACACGGTGCTATCCGTACGCGAAATCAAGGCTTGTGGTTTTGTGCCGATGATGCTGAACACATTTCCATCCATTTCCAATGTGAATGACAAAGAGCGGAGTCTTGCGAGTGTGAGATCGCCATCCAATCTGCACTGAATACTTATGGTATCACCATAATTCACATCATAGTCTCGAGTGCTGAGGATTGCTGTATATGCTTCTTTCGGTATGTCGAATTGCAAAGGAATCGATATTGTAATCAAGCAATCTCTGTGAGCATGTACGATTATTGAGTCTTTAGGGAAGCTCCCTTCAATCAATGCTTTTGCTCTCGCCTTGATGCTCATTGTGTCATTTGGTTTCAGGATCAAAGGCAAACTCTGCAAGATATCAATATCATATTCCGAAATGCTTTGAGCTAGTTGTATTGAATCAATATGCAGTGAAAACTGGGAGGTATTTGTGATGATGATTGTTTGTTCAATAGAATCATCGCGATATATTCTGCCATAATCAAGAGCATTTGGATTGGATGCAATCGAAATGGAATCCATCAAACCGGTCACAGGAATAGCAAGTAATCCATTGCAGATAATATCTGTGAAATTCAATACATCATTCCATCTTCCCTTTGGAGCATTTCTTGGAATATATGAGACATTAATGATCGTGTCACTCATCGGAAGAATATTGATGATTGGATCACTGAATGCGAATATCGATGTCGCATTCTTCATACTGATGATTGCATTTTCAAGACCCAAATTTTGTATGCGAATACCAATCGTTGAATCTTTTGCACATGATTCATGCATGCCAAGATCAAACATCTTTGGTGAGATCAAAATATCGGGAGCTTTATATGTGCCGACAATCGAAATCACTTGATTCTTCCCGATATTGATCGATGATGAAGAAATGATTTCAAGTGAATAGGAATATGTGCCTTGACTTTTTGGCGCGAATGAAAACACAATTGGAATAGAATCACTTGGTTTCATGATATATGGAAGAGTTATTCCTGCATCATGTGAAAATGCTTGACCCATATTAGTCAATACATTGATTT
>DBCJ01000068.1:1330-2055 GCA_002293005.1 Ignavibacteria bacterium UBA961
ATAGGAATGCAAATCGTCGTCGGACATTCCTTCTGCGCTTCAATGCATAGCGTGTCAAGCAAAAGAGTGTCTTTGAGTGTGGGTCTGACCGTAAGCGAAACAATGCCTTTTTGACCGGGATCGATGATTGCAGGACTCGGCAATGGATTTGTCAATCGAATTTCTTGATTATTGACAAGACGCATTCTACGAATGTCTGCTAATGCTGTTCCGATAGAAAGTAGATCCCAATTCATGATTTCGGTCATGCCTTGATCAATGGTTCCTGTTAGAATGGAATCAGCAAAAGCTATTTGCGTGGTGATTGCCTCACCTTCCACAATCATGGGAATGGTGTCTTTGCAAGGACCGCTCACTATCAAGAGCGTATCACGATATCTTCCTTGTACGGTTGCAGTGGTTTGTATGTTTACAGATAGTGTATTTGCCACCGCAATGGGAAATGTATTTGGCGATACAATTGTTGTGCGACCCGATTGTGAAATAATCTTTTGTACTTGTGTATTTCCTTGACCGATCAAACCGAGCGTAATGGATGCTTTGCCTTTGTCTGACAAACAATGTCTGCCTGCCCAAATGGAATCATTCAGAGGTCCTGCAAGAGCATAGGATCTCGTTCCCGTAAGATTCACGACTCTCGGCGAAATTCTATTCAGCAGAGTATCGGAATGATAAATCAATAGTCGAGATTTTGCATCGGGATCAAGCGGTGCTCTTTTGATATA
>DBCJ01000068.1:2143-5369 GCA_002293005.1 Ignavibacteria bacterium UBA961
TGCTATCACCGCTTGAAAGTGATAAACCATGTATCACAAGTGGAGCGGTGCCCATATTCGAGATGATATATGTGCTATCTTTTATCGGAGTACAATCTGCGAGTATGGTAAACGATTCCGTTGATGAAATTCTCGGTGCCGTTCCTATGGTCTGAAATGCAATGGTTTTATCGCAAAGTCCAAATTTGAATTGAAATCTCTGAATGATTTTTCCTGTATCATTCATGATTATGCGATATCGTAAGAGTACTGAATCTTTTGCGGGAATGCGAAGTGGTAAAGACATATTCCAGAGCAAAATTTGTCCTGTAGGAAAATCGAGTGGATCTATTGATGAAAGTGTTATTTCCGCATTGGAACGATTATACACCATGAATGAAGAGTCGCTTGTTGAACCAACCAATCGATTACCGAGCAATACGGTGTCACGACCACCGGCATCCATCGTGATGTCCGATGCTGTGCCTTGCAATTGTACCGTGAATGTTTCGAGTGGATTGATCATGCTGATGCCCAAGTTGGCATTGCGGGTACCCGATGCTGTTGGACGATAAAAGATCGGTATCAATCGTTCTTCGCATGCACCGAGTGCAAAAGAAGTGAAGGGGACGATATAATCACTTGCGGCATTGCCGGTCAGGGTGAGAGTCACGATGGTGGGTTCAAATGTCACATTCCGAATCAAGATTGAATCCTTCTTCATGGAATTCACGCATGTCGTGGAGAATGTGATTGGATTCTTGGGAAGTACCTCGTGATAACCGGGAATGAGTTTGAAAATTCCTTCTCCTACCACCCATCCTGTTGTATCGGAGAACATGAGTATATCATCGAGGGAACCTGTGGTTCCGCAATTGCGCATTTCCCAATTCCTGCCTGCATTCGAAGTATAATAGACAGATCGATCATATCCGCAAGCCCAACCGGTTGTGGCTGATGTTAGATATGTACCGAAGAGATTATCGGGAGCCGCCACTCGATTCCATGTCTGACCTTTATTCGTGGAGAAACACATGCCTCCTCCACCGCCTCCGCCTTGACATGTAAGTCCACTATAGGGAACCAGAAAACTATCACCCAGCCAAGAAATCTCTTCCTGCCATGCATTGAAAGTATTGGATCGAGAAAAGACATTCCATGACTGACCGGCATTCGTTGATTGCCAAATCACACCTGAACTCGATGCATAACCTGTATCGCTTGCCTGATCAAGAATCAAATCGCACATGCCGCTTTGAGGTTCATTGCCTTGAAACAAAGTCCAAGTGCTTCCACCATCGGTCGTGCGATAATATAGTTGGGGTCCGCCACAACCTCCGCCTACGACTAATCCCAGATTCTGATCTTTGAAATAACATCCCCACAATGAACCTTGCAGATTCGGCGGTGAAATGTCAAACCAAGTAGCGCCTCCGTCATTCGAGCGCCAAATACCTTGTGGACCCGATGTAAAGCCAATTTGAGGACTCACGAAATGTATGCTCTCAAGCATTGGATTTTGCAATTGCGTGACTCTGCTCCAAATCCAAGTATTGCCACCATCGGTTGTGCGAACAGTTGCAGCATTGAAACCACATACCCAACCGAGCTGTGTATTGCCGGGAAGGAAATAGACATCCAGCCAATAGTTATTTGCAACATTCGTGGGCAATGTTGCGCTTTTCCAATATTGAGCATTGAGATTTTGCATGAAACCAATACTGATCATCAGTAATAGAATGAGTGATTTGAGGTATTTCATGCATTACTCCCTTTTTCAATTGTCAAAACCCTCGATTTCCATTTCACAAACATAATTACGATGAGTAATTCCACACCCGTGATCGTTGCCATTGCACCGGCAATCGAGCCATTCAATGAATCAGCAAGAGCATATCCCGCGATCGCGGCGATGACTCCAAATACAGAAGAAACAATCATGATATGATGCATTTGCTTCAACAGTAAAAAGGCACAAGCGGGTGGTACGATGAACAATGCAACCACGAGGATTGCACCAACAGCATCAAAAGCCGCTACGGTGATGAGTGAAACGCATGTCATCAACACATAATGCCAAAGATTCGTATTGATTCCCGTTGAACGTGCATGATCGGGATCAAATGACGATGCGAGAAATTGTCTATAACCGAAATAGAAGGCAAGTATGGTGAAGAGTAAGACACCCGACATCATCAATATTGCATAGGGAATTTCGAATCCAAAGAAGGGAATCATGTCCAAAGGCACATAGGCAATCTCACCATATAGCACGCATTCGGGATCGATATCGACATTCCCCGCAAAGGCCGTGATCATGATCACGCCGATTGCAAAGAGCATGGTGAAAATCGTACCGATGGATGTATCTACCTGCATGCGACCTTTCCGATGTAAAAATTCAATGAGAAATGTCGCGAGAAGTCCAACCGATGCGGCTCCGATCAATACAGGAATTCCGGTTCTTTTGCCGGTGATCAAAAATGCGGCTACGATGCCAGGTAAGACCGCATGAGAAATGGCATCGCTGATCATGGAGGTATTGCGCACAATGAGGAATGAACCTGCCAATGCACAAGCAATAGCGGTCAAGCATCCGGTCAAAATGATCCAAAAAACTTCCATCAGGATTCCTGCAATAATCGGCTACAAAATACTGAAAATTGCGCGTTTATCGGGCCATTCCACATGAAGTTTTGAGGAGTTTTCTTGAGGCGTGAAAATTACCCATTTTTGCATATCAACAATTGCATGAAATCACGATGAACAATCTCTTGAATTATATCGCCGGTACATGGAAAGAACCATCGAATGGCTTATGGCTGGATAATCCTGAACCCGCAACCGGTGAAATATTTTCGCGCATACCGGATTCGGGTGAGCAGGATATTCAAATGGCGGTGGAATCAGCCAAAAAAGCATTTCCGATTTGGTCCGGGATGTCAGTCGAGGAACGCTCACGCATCATGCTCAATATCGCTCAAGGCATGAAAGATGCATTTGATGCATTGGCCGAGGCGGAATCCAAGGATCAAGGAAAACCACTTTCTCTGAGCAGAGTAATGGATATTCCGAGAGCGATTCAGAATATTGAATTTTTTGCAACGGAAATCATACACTTTGCTTCGGAATCCCATGGCGGAAAAGGCGTGGTTAATTATACGGTGCATGCTCCGATCGGAATTGTGGGTTGTATCTCACCGTGGAATCTTCCGCTGTATTTGTTCACTTGGAAAATCGCACCTGC
>DBCJ01000068.1:5397-7078 GCA_002293005.1 Ignavibacteria bacterium UBA961
TCGGAATTGACTCCATTCACGGCGACATTATTCGCAGAAATATGCATGAAGGCGGGATTGCCTGAGGGTGTATTGAATATCGTTCATGGTTCAGGATTGAATGCCGGCTCCGCAATTGTCGCGCATCCAGAAATCACTGCCATATCATTCACGGGTGGCACTGTGACAGGAAAACATATCGCATCCATCGCAGCACCGATGTTCAAGAAATTATCATTGGAACTTGGCGGAAAAAATCCTTCCATCATTTTTGCTGATTGTGATTTCGAAGAAACCGTGACGCAAGCCGTGCGTTCGGCATTCACCAATCAAGGTGAAATATGTTTATGCGGTTCACGAATTCTCATCGAAGAATCAATCTATGAGAAATTCCGTGATGCATTTATTGAAAAGGTGCAACAGTTAAAAGTCGGTGATCCATTTGAAGCAGGAACCAATATTGGAGCATTGGTATCAAAAGGACATATGGAAAAAGTGATGTCCTATATTGAACTGGCACAAGAAGAAGGTGGTACAATACTCTGTGGCGGCAAAATTGTTTCGCCGGAAGGTCGCTGTAAGAATGGATGGTTCATAGAGCCAACTGTGATTGAAGGCTTGAACAATACCTGCAGAACAAATCAAGAGGAAATATTTGGTCCTGTGGTAACATTGCAGTCATTCTCAAATGAGGAAGAAGCTTTGTCACTCGCAAATGGTACGAGATATGGTCTTGCCGCGAATTTGTGGACGCAACATTTGGGCAGGGCACATCGCATGGCAAATGCTTTGGAATTCGGAATAGTCTGGGTGAATTGTTGGCTTCTTCGTGATCTGCGCACTCCATTCGGAGGCATGAAAGACTCAGGCGTGGGAAGAGAAGGAGGATTTGAAGTGTTGAGATTTTTCACCGAGACAAAAAATGTCTGCGTGAAATTCTAATCAGAAGATCTGACGCCGAATAGAAGATAGGCCGAAAAACCAAATGTCAGAACATACATCACAGGTTTGATGATGCCATCAAATAATGTTGATTCTTTTCCTGGAATATTTCCAGTGCAAAATGGATACGATGGAATTTCGAGTGTGGGTATGCTAGCTCTTGCAATTGTATCACTCTTTTGAAATTCTTTGCATTCCATGATTCGTGAGGATGATGCTGTTTCTAATCGAATTTCGGCTTTGAGCAGACAAGTTCTTTTCACGAAATCTTCATCATCGATGGATTCATATACCGTGCGCATCTCGCTCGGGGTTATGATGATTTTGTCATTGGCAGTGAAATTCCATTGCGTGGACTGCAGATTGCTCATGATTTCCGATCGCAAAAATTCCTTTTCTTCCACACCTCCGATTGTTACCAATTGAAGTTCTTGCATGGTGAGTTGTTTGCCAATGCAAGCGGACATCTCTTTGCAGATATTCTTGAAGATGGTTGCATTCGATTGTTCGATTGGAAGGGCGCTCATGAGTGAAAAAGAATTGAGCAAAAGCATGGTAATGGATTGCATGATAAAATGCTTCATCTTCAGCCCTTCTTTGAATGTACTTTTTGCTTCAATTCTTTTAGGTCTGCAATGAGTGCCTCTTCATGCTCAAAGAGAGAGGGTCTTAATCGCAAAGGTCTTCTTCTGCCCTGTATTCTGATTTTTACCGCACTCAATGTATTCATCTTGAATCGACGATCCTTGACGAGTATGAT
>DBCJ01000068.1:7176-7998 GCA_002293005.1 Ignavibacteria bacterium UBA961
CGAGCATGATGATTGATGAAGAGTGAAATGGCGGATAATGCCACGAAACAAGCCAAAAGTAAGACTATTGGATCGGTGATTGCAATGGTCAAAGTCTTCTCTTCAATTGAACCTTTGAATGTGGCATAGATCAATAATGCCGCACCATACATTGCAAGTGACTTCCAATAGAAATCCACTTTATAATGATATTCATGAGATTGATTTGCTTCCATTGCATTTGCTCCGAGATTAAGATAATTCGGAATATTTCAGGATGAAGGCATATTCCAAAGCCAATTCTTTGAGATAGTCGAATCGACCCGATGCACCGAAATGTCCTGCCGTGAACTTAGTATACAGCAAAATAGTGGAATTTCCGGTGTTGTGATCACGCAATCTTGCAATCCATTTTGAGGGCTCCCAATAAGAGACTCGCTGATCATGATATCCGGCAATCGCCAGAATATTGGGATAATCCTGATGGTCTATATTGTCATACGGAGAATAGGAAAGCATATATTCAAAATCTTCTCGCACATTCGGATTGCCCCATTCTTCATATTCAGCCACTGTGAGCGGAAGAGAAGCATCGAGCATGGTATTCATGAGATCGACAAATGGAACGCTGGCAATGATGGTGTGAAAGAGATCGGGTCGCATATTTGCGATCGCACCCATCAATAATCCTCCTGCGCTTCCACCTTGAACGGCCAGCTTTTCTTTGGAAGTGAATCCTTTTTCAATCAGATATTCGGCACATGCAATGAAGTCGGTAAAGGTGTTTTTCTTCTTCTGCAATTTCCCGTCCAAATACCATTGCTCTCCCATGTCCGAGCCACC
>DBCJ01000013.1 GCA_002293005.1 Ignavibacteria bacterium UBA961
ATTCTTGGTTTAAAGATGCTCTCCAATCCCAAAACCGCTCGCAATGGAAACTTGATTGCCGCAGTGGGAATGGCTCTCGCGATTGCAGGAACAATTGCATTCTATACAGATTCATCAGGTGATCATCTCGGAAATCATCTATGGATTCTTGGCGGATTGGCGATTGGCGGATTCGTTGGAACTATGTCTGCAAAAAAAGTCAAGATGACAGACATGCCTCAAATGGTGAGTTTATTCAATGGAATGGGTGGAGCTTGTGCCGCACTTATTTCAATCATTGAATTCAAACACCTTGTGCACGATTTTCAACCTGAACTCTATGCTGGTGGTGGTTATACCTATTTTTCTACGCTTGACGGTGTATCACTGCTGGTCATCATGGCAGGATTGATTATCGGTTCGGTGAGTTTTACGGGATCTATGATTGCATGGGCGAAATTGGATGGTCGATTGAATGACTTTGCCTTTTCCGGACAGCATATCGTGAATATGTTACTTCTGCTTGTCACGGTTGGTTTGACTGCAATGATTATCTTTCTTAGACCCGAAGAAACCATCGAATTTTTCTATGCGGCTTTGGTTCTATCAGCTGTCTATGGCATTCTCTTCGTCTTGCCGATTGGTGGTGCGGATATGCCCGTCGTGATATCACTTCTCAATTCATTCACCGGAATTGCTGCGGCATGCGGTGGATTTTTATATGACAATACAGCAATGCTCACAGGTGGAATTTTGGTGGGCGCGGCAGGAACCCTTCTTACGATTCTCATGTGCAATGCCATGAATAGATCCTTACTGAATGTACTCATCGGTTCATTCGGTGCAAGTGCGCAATCCGGACAATCCGCCGGAGCACAAGGAACATATAAAGAAATGTCCATTTCCGATGCTGCAGTTTTGATGTCTTATTCTTCCAAGGTCGTGATTGTCCCTGGCTATGGACTTGCCGTAGCTCAAGCCCAACATGCATGCCATGAAATGGAAAAATTACTTGCCGAAAAAGGAGTGGAAGTCACATATGCGATTCATCCCGTTGCAGGTCGCATGCCCGGTCACATGAATGTATTGCTTGCCGAGGCAGATGTTCCCTATGAAAAGCTTAAGGAAATGGAAGAAATCAATGATGAATTTCCATCCGTGGATGCAGTACTTGTATTGGGCGCAAATGATGTGGTGAATCCCGCGGCAAAAACAGACCCCAGCTCACCAATTTATGGCATGCCCATTTTGGAGGTTGAGTCAGCAAAGCATGTCATTGTGAATAAACGAAGCATGAAACCCGGCTATGCAGGTATTGAGAATGAGCTCTTTTTCCGACCCAAAACTTCGATGTTATTCGGAGACTCCAAAAAAGTATTGCAAGATCTCATTGCGGAAATAAAAAACTTGTAAATTTGGACATCATTTTGTGAAGAGAATCATGAAGTTCAAGACGCCATTTCATAAGAATATCACCATCATCGCAATGTCGATGATACTGGGAATGATATTCATGAGCTTTGGTGCGGTGATATATGATCTTCATGTACAAGGCGGAAACTTCAGTCGGGCTGATTTGCACAAACTCATGTCATTTGAACAAGTCAAAGAAGTCACCGCCTTCATTGAATCCATAATTGTTACGGTGGCTCAGGCGGTATTAGAATATTTGAGAACATTTCTCAAAGGGTAATACGGAGCAGGGTCTATAGGGACCAATAATTCTCTGAGTCCATTCTTTGTGTCATTCCCATTCGCAAAGGGTTGCGAATGTTAATTTATGTGAGCATGAGGGTATTATTCTTTGTGATTCTGACATCATTCAGCGTCATTTCAGCAAAAACGCAATGGACATTACGCATTTCACCAAGTCTATGTTCCTTCAAAGATCTCCATTATTCCACTTCATCTCATGACCGTGAACAACACATAGTATATGCACTTGCCAGAGGATATGTGTTTGCATTCAATCTCAAGAATTTCTCGATTGACAGCATAAAACTTCATGGAGAAAACATAAGCGGTGAACAACATGTTTTGGATGCCAAAAATGGACGCTTATTGATTGGAAAGGGAGGAATGCAGATAAAGTATGCCATCGATGTCAAAACAGGAAAATGCTCTGTTTTCATCCCTCATCGAGATGATGAACAATCACATTTTTCAGCGTTGTATTGGAATCATACAAAGGAAAGACTCGGATACTTTGGTGGATACGGATATCATGAAGTCAAAAATTGGATTTATGAATATGACAATCAGAGTCAATGGAACATAGTCCATGCAAACAATGCGAATTGCAATCCTCCAAAAAGATCTCTGTCACGATTTATATTGGGTGATCCGAAAAAACCTCATTTGTTCATTGTTTCAGGTGGAACAGGGAATTGTTCAGGATATCAAAAAGAACAATTTTGCCAAAATGGACTATCAACAATCGGTAATGATATGGGCAATTGGTGCTGGCTAAGAGATGTATTTCTCTATGATTATGAAAACTATACATTCATGAATATCATCGGACCTCATGAAGAGAGCATGACGCATGAAGGAGTTGGGGTTTATGACTTTGATAATAATGCCATGTATATCGTGGGAGGATATATTCCAAGAGTCAGAGAAAGAACATTCCACTCTTATATGTCACATAATTCCCTACTGCGTCTGCGCATTGGCAAAGACAAAAAGTTCCAAAATGTACCCGCAAAAACCAAAGGAATGAATCTCTATTCATGGCATGATCAACACAATTATTGCGCTTATTATAATCCCGCACATAAAAGTATTGTATGGTTCAGAAATGATGGAGTTTGGGAATTATCCCTCAATTGATCACTTCTTTTTCAGCATGAATGAACGCACTTTTGACATTTCAAGAAACTTCATTTCAGCACCCTTCTTCATGACAATCA
>DBCJ01000005.1 GCA_002293005.1 Ignavibacteria bacterium UBA961
CGTGATCATTTTACAAAAGGATACAGGCGACATTGAAGCATTCAGCGCCAAGTGCACACATGCCGGATGCATGGTTGAATGGAAGGAAACACAGCATGCATTCCTATGCAAATGTCATGGCGGAGTATTTAATGAAAAAGGCGATCCCATTGCAGGACCGCCCAAGAAACCACTCAACAAAATTCAGGTTGACATCAGAAAATCTAGTGATGAAATCATTCTTTACATGGATGACACATCGGTTTGAGAGCCTATGACCATGGGATCGAAAATCACTTCACCTGTGCCTATATCATGATAAGCACTGACTATACCCAACTCACCTTTACTGATTTTATCTGCCAAATATGGGCTGAGAGTCAATATTTCTTGAACCCCTTCAATTGCATTTTGCTTTGAGACCCTCTCGATGACTTCATCATCCTTTCCATCATGCTTGAGTGGGAAAGCATCCATTCTTTCAGCTATATGTTTAATCTTTGTAGTTATCGAACCCATACTATGTTCACAAACATCATTCATTGCCAATGTAACTGCACCACAAAGTGAATGAGCCTTAACAACAATGAGTTTGGCGCCCAACTTTGAACAAGCGATTTCCAAACTTCCTATAATTTCTTGAGTTATTATATTTCCGGCTATACGGATGGTAAGAATATCACCAAGTCCGGTATCAAAAAGGATTTCAGGGGTCGTCCGTGAATCAATGCATCCAATTATCACACACATCGGATTTTGTTGTTTGGAAGTGATTTCAACTTGCTTGCTAAAATCTTTCTTGGACATCTCTCCTGCAACAAATCGTTGATTCCCTTTTTTCAATAAATCAAGAATCTCTTTTGAAGATAGACCATCTCTTTTTTCTTTACCAAGAACATTCACAAACTGCACATGGTCTTTCAATTGATATTTTGATCTTTGACCAAGAATATTGACTCTGATTCTTCTCTCGACTGCAATTGTATCTTTAAATTCTTCAATGATCTCAATGATATCATGATCTATATAATCGCTTGAAGTGGCATCGATAACGACATACATATCTTCGGGAATATCATGGAGCGTTTCCTTGATTGAAGCTTTATTCAAAAAAGTAACTTGATTTGGTAATTCCAAACGCATTACTTCACCAACATGTAAAGTATAGTTTTGCTTCAAATACGGATTGCGAAAATTACTAATCATCAAGAATGCTATCGAGATGGCAAGTCCAACCAATACCCCAATCAATAAATCAGTGAATACAATCGCCAAAACGGTGGACACAAATGGAATAAATTGCTCAATACCCTTCGAATACATTGATCTGAATAATGTTACATTAGCAAGCTTATATCCTGTTACAAGCAATATTGCAGCTAATGAAGCCAGAGGTATCATATTCATGATTGGAGCCAAGAACAAAACACTCAATAGCAATAATAATCCATGAAATATTGCTGAAAATTTTGTTTCATTTCCTGTTTGAATATTTACTGAACTTCGAACAATGACCGAAGTCACCGGAATACCACCGAATAATCCTGCGAGCACATTGCCGACACCCTGAGCAATCAATTCCCTATTTGGAGGGGAATGTCTTTTGTGTGGGTCTATTTTGTCAACCGCCTCAAGATTTAGAAGTGTTTCAAGCGATGCAACTACTGCCAATGTAATTGCAACAGTCCATATATCGGTTCTAGTGAAAAGTGAAAAATCAGGGAGATAAAAAAAAGATCCCAAAGAAGAGTAGTCAATCGCAGGAATATTCACCATATGTTCATGTCCAATGATGAAAGCCGGTGCCATATCATGAAACAGTCCCGAAAGACCAATTCCAATCACCACTACTGCTAGAGATGGAGGAAGAAAAGTCAGCTTTTTCAGCGGTGTTTTTTGCCAGTACAGAAGAATAATGAGTGAAACAATAGATATGATTACAGCCCCGGGAGTGATATACTCTATTGCATGGAATAATCCTGCGAATGTATTTTCACCGGTGGGGTTGATGAAACTAAAATCACCTTCCGGATCCGCATCATATCCAATGGCATGTGGTATCTGTTTCAAAATGAGGACGATACCAATAGCAGCCAGAAGTCCTTTGATTACATTCGATGGGAAGAAATCAGCGATATACCCCATCTTTGCAAAACCTAGTGCCAATTGCATCAAACCGGCAAGGATCACGGCCAACAAAAAAGTCTCAAAAGATCCCAATTGCTGAATGGAAGCTAATACTACGGCAGCTAGTCCGGCCGCAGGACCACTCACGCTAGTTTGGGAACCACTCATGAACCCTATTATGATTCCACCGATGATTCCTGAGATAATTCCAGACATCAAAGGAGCACCGGAAGCCAGTGCAATTCCCAGACACAATGGTAAAGCCACAAGAAATACAACCAGTCCTGCCGGAATATCTGTTTTTAATGCTTTAGTGTTCATGATTCAAAAAAAAATGGCCGAATCTTTAATTCGACCAAATATAACTAATATGTTTCAAGCAGGAATTATTCTGCAGACATGGGGTCTTCCTCGGGTGATGGATCATCCACACTTTCAATGGTTTCATGTGCAGGAAGTGCAAGTTTTGGCTTTGGAAGCACACTGAATGTAAGTTCTTGCAATTGGGTGGAAAAATCCACCTCAACAAGTGTATCTTCCTTTACAACAGACTTTAACAATTCTTCTGCTAGTGGGTCTTCCAAATACTTTTGCAATGCTCTGCGGAGAGGTCTTGCTCCATATTTCTCATCATATCCCTTATCAACAAGAAAATCTTTTGCTTCGGGTGACAATACAAGTTCAATATTCATTGATTGCATGCGCTTCAACAATTTTTCAAGTTGAATATCGATGATTGCATGTATATGCTCTTTCTTCAATTGTTTGAACACGATATAATCATCGATGCGATTCAAGAACTCAGGATTGAACATGCGTCTCATTGAATCTTCAATCGTTGATTTCATTTGATCATATTGTCCGTCTGGCGACTTATCGGAAAATCCAATTGAACCACCCGCTTTGATGTCACGCACGCCAACATTTGATGTCATGATGATGACGGTATTCTTGAAGTCAATCTTTCGTCCCAAACCATCAGTCAAAATTCCATCATCAAAAACTTGAAGCAAAATATTGAACACATCCGGATGTGCTTTCTCAATTTCATCAAGCAATACGATGCTATATGGTTTTCTGCGAACTTTCTCTGTCAATTGTCCGCCTTCTTCATATCCCACATAACCCGGGGGCGCTCCGACAAGTCTTGATACAGCGAATTTTTCCATGTATTCGCTCATGTCTACACGAATCAATGCATCTTCGGAATCGAACATGTATTTAGCAAGCACTTTTGCAAGTTCAGTCTTACCTACGCCGGTTGGGCCCATGAACATGAATGATCCAATTGGACGATTTGGATCTTTGAGTCCTGCTCTTGCACGACGAATTGCTTTTGCCAATTGTTCAACTGCTTCATCTTGACCAATAATTTTACCTTTGAGTTCTTCTGCCATTTTGAGCAATTTCTGAGACTCACCTTCGGCAATTTTATTGACCGGAATTCCTGTCATCATCGCCACGATATCCGCGACATCTTCTTCACTAACAGTGAACAATGATTTTCCTGCAGAATTTTCCCATTCTTCTTTTGCGGTTTCAAGTTCTTGTTGCAAACGCTTTTCAAGATCACGAAGTCTGGCTGCTTCTTCAAAATTTTGAGCTTTGACAACACTGTTTTTCTGTTGTCTGGCTTCTTCTATCTTTTGTTCGATTTCAGTGATGGAAGTGGGAACATTGATATTGGCAAGATGCACTCTTGCTCCGGCTTCATCCAACACATCGAGAGCTTTATCAGGCAGATGTCTATCAGTGATATATCGCTCTGCCAATTTTACACATGCCTTAACTGCCTCATCTGAGTATTTGACTCCATGATGAGCTTCATATCTATCTTTGACATTATTGATGATTTGAATGGTTTGTTCAGGTGTTGGTGGATCCACTGTCACCTTTTGGAATCTCCTGTCGAGCGCGCCATCCTTTTCGATATACTGTCTGTACTCATCTAGCGTTGTTGCTCCTATGCATTGAATCTCTCCACGAGCCAATGCCGGCTTGAACATGTTCGATGCATCTAGTGAACCGGAAGCACCACCGGCTCCAACGATTGTATGTAATTCATCAATGAAGAGAATCACATCTTTGGCTTTTTCCAATTCATTCATCACGGCTTTCATGCGTTCTTCGAATTGTCCGCGATACTTTGTGCCGGCTACTAGGGATGCTAAATCCAAAGTCACGATTCTCTTGTCGAAAAGAACTCTGCTGACTTTTTTCTCCATGATCTTCAAGGCAAGGCCTTCAACAATGGCAGTTTTACCTACACCGGGCTCGCCAATCAAAACAGGATTATTCTTCTTTCTTCTAGACAATACCTGTGCAACTCGCTCAATTTCTTTTTCTCTACCAATCACAGGATCGAGTTTGCCTTCATTGGCAAGTTTTGTGAGGTCTCGTCCAAAATTATCCAAAACCGGAGTCTTTTGCTTATCAGGTTGTTGCGACTTTGAAGATGAAGGACGCATCTTTTCTGGTTTTGAAGATGTGTTCTTTCCATTGATGATATTGTCCAATTCCTTGCGAACATCTTCATAAGAAACCGAGAATTGGGATAAGATTTGTGCAGCGATATTGTCATCATCACGAAGCAAAGCCAAGAGCAAATGTTCAGTGCCAATGACTTCTGATTTATACAACTTCGCTTCGAGATATGTAATCTTTAATACCTTTTCCGCTTGTTTGGTGAGAGGGATATTGCCGATTGTCAATGTTCCACTGCTAGTGCGAATAGTATCTTCTATTGATTTCTTGAGTTTAAAAAGATCTATACCGACATTTCTCAGAATTTTTACCGCAATTCCTTCTCCCTCTCGGATGATCCCCAAAAGCAAATGTTCTGTACCGATATAATCATGCCCCAATCTGAGCGCTTCTTCTCTGCTCAGTCTGATCACATCCTGTACGCGATTTGAAAAATTACCTTCCATAACTATATATCCTCCTCATGGGAGCCATAAAACTGGTGAAAAAACAAGATATCCGACAAGGTTAAGCTGCAAGACCAAACTACCGTAATTGAATGAAGTCTCAAAAAGAAAATTATCAACGGTGGAAAACACTTAGGAATCGCTCAAAACCTGTGGACTGACGATATTTTTTGGTTTATATTGCAGATTATTTCATCAATTGTTTCGGGAATTGTGTTAATCCGATTTCTTCATATCATTATTAGATTTCATGCCCTCGTCAAAAACTCCTGAATCATATACACTTCGTTCCAAAATCAATACTCAGGAGCGATTTATCGTTGCGCATAGAGGTTCCTCGGGAACAGCACCGGAGAACACCCTTTCCTCCATCTTGCATGCAATTTCAGCAGGCGCTCTCATGGTGGAAGTAGATGTGCAAATCACCTCTGATGACAAAGCAGTATTGATGCATGATCAAGTTCTTGGAAGAACCACCAATGGCAAAGGCTTTGTGCGCGCACATACCCTCGAACAACTCGATACACTCGATGCTGGCTCATGGTTCAATACATCATTCAAAGGTGAGCATATACCTCTTCTCTCGGATGCATTGCAGTTATTAAAAGACAATGAAACCTGTGTGAATATAGAGATAAAGCCACCCGGAAAAGATGATGATGGCATAGAACGATTGCTTGTCATCATAGAAAATGTTCTAGCTCTCAATATGCAAGATGTCACGCTCTTCAGCTCATTCCATCATGAGAGTCTACGGTATATCAAGCAGCATTATCCGGCATTCCATACTGCCGGCATTCATTTACCCGGGGACAGAAGATTGCCAAGTGAAATCGCTTCTGAAATTGGATGCGAAGGATTTGTGTGCTCCCTCCGTGAGATCACTCATAAAAAAGCCGAAGATGCCGCCAAGCATGATATTCTCATTGGAGTGTATACCATAAACACCGATGATGATTTCAATACAATCATGAAGTATCAAGTGCCTGCTCTCGTGAGTAATTTTCCCCGAAAGATTCAACAATTATTACATTCAACCATCAAGTAAATTATCATGTATCATATTGCCGCAATTGGTTTTACCGCCGCCATTTGTTCCACCTTTGCCTTATTGCCTCAAGTAATTCGCGTTTGGAAAACTCGTGAAACTGATCAATTGTCAGGAGGTGCCTTCTTGCTCATGTTTGTAGGAGCCATCTTGTGGTTTACCTATGGTATTTTGCGCGAAGACATGGTCATCATTTCAGCAAATTCAATAACACTCCTATTCATCGCATATATCATTGTCATCAAGGCCAAGAACACTTATTCTTCCAATCAACAGGAATGATTAAGATGATGAGAATTCCACACTTGATACGATATATAACAATACTCTGCACTGCAATTACGGCATATGCTCAGCAACCTCTCATCATGATTCCCGATAAGCCGACACAAAGTGATTCAATCACTTTGTACTTTAATGCCGAGCAAGGCAATCGCGCCTTGTACAATTGGAAAGGAGATGTTTTTCTTCATTCAGGTGTAATTACGCAAAAAAGTGCGACAAATACCTCTTGGCAACATGTACGTGGTGAATGGGGGAAAACCATCCCCGCATTGCAACTCAAGAGAGAGAGCGACAACTTATATTCATTCAGACTTCATCCAAGAAGTTTCTATGGTCTTGAATCTGATGAATCCATTTTACGATTGGCATTTGTATTTAGGAATGCTGACGGTACCAAAGCTGCAAAACATAGTGATGATCGAGACTTTTATCTGGATTATCCTGGCTCGGATTCTCTCAAATCAATCAATGAGATCATTCTGGAAAGTCTGAAAAAAGAGAATTCTCCAAATCCCGATTCACTTTTTTGTCGCGGATATTTTCAAGACAGTTTAGGCTTGATTTTATATGTCGGTGATGAGAAGATTTCCATTGAGAATTTTGGAGACAATATTCTTCGCTTCAGTCTTGACACGGCTGAATTTCCTGCAATCAAGAATAAGCAAGCCATAATTGGAGGAAAAACAAATCATCAATTCATGGCAATCGATGCAGGAGCATTTTTTCAATTCAAATCTTTGAATAATGCAATAAGTCTTCTCATACAAAAACAACCATTTTCAATATCTGTGTTTCGTGATAGCATACTCGTATTCAAAGAAGATCGTGGATTGTTTTTCAAGCCAAAATCCAGAGGACTCTCCACTTCTCTCAGACCCGGTGAGGCAATCTTTGGTGGTGGATCAAGAGCATTGCCAATGAATCGAAGAGGACATATTTTCCCTCTTTATAATACGGCAGTCTATGGATATGCAAATGGAGTGAATCAACTCAATGTTTCCATTCCATTTTTTGTTTCCACATCCAATTATGGCTTATTGATTGATTCCCCGATTGCCGGTGCGATTGACTGTGGAGTGAGTGAAAAAAACACATTCAAAATCGCGCAAACACATGGTAGACTTTCCTATTTTCTCATCATCGATTCAAATTATGAGTCGATCTTGAAACATTATGCGGAACTCACGGGCAAACAACCTCTTCCACCGCTTTGGTCGATGGGATATATCCAATCTCGCTATGGATATAAATCTCAAACGGAAGTATTGAATTTGGTGCAAGACTTTCAAAAATCAGATATCCCTTTGGACGCTATTGTTTTGGATCTCTTCTGGTTTGGAGACAAGCAACAGATGGGTTCTTTTGATTGGGATTCCAAGAATTGGCCTGATCCGCTTGGCATGATGCGAACTCTTAAAAAAAGGAATATTCATACAATTCTCATCACTGAACCATATTTCACAAAGAGTTCTTCGCAGTATTCCATCGCTGAAAAGCAAGGATTATTCACCAAAACCGAACAGGGTGCTACATATCTTCTGAAAGATTTCTGGGCAGGAAGTGCTTCCCTTTTGGATCTTACAAATCCCAAGTCTACATCATGGATGGGTCAATTATATGCCAAACACATGAATACAGGAGTATCGGGTTGGTGGTGTGATTTGGGCGAACCTGAAATGCATCCTTTGGACATGCAACATCTGGGTGGTTCCACACTTGAAACACATAATAATTACTCCATGCATTGGATGGATGTTTTGGATCAGACACATAAACAATATGCTCCCGGCAATCGCTTATTCAATCTAATTCGTTCGGGCGGACCTGGCATGCAAAGATATTCAGCATTTCCTTGGTCGGGTGATGTGCAAAGAAGTGCTTCCGGACTTCAAGCACAAATTCCCATCATGCTTGGTATGAGCATGAGCGGAGTGGGATATATGCATTCGGATTTGGGAGGATTTACGGGTGGTCCCAAAAATGAGAAATTATATACTCGATGGATGCAATTCGGGGCTTTCACACCAATCATGAGAGCACATGGCGAGGGCGTTCCGTCTGAGCCAATCTATTATTCCGATTCAATCAAATCAATCGTGCAATATTTCATAAAATTGAGAATGCAATTCTTACCATATAATTATACGATGGCATTTCAAAATGCACGATATGGCACTCCACTTGCAAGACCAATCTTTTGGAATGGTCCTTCAAGCAAAGAATTCACCGATATCAATGATCAATATTATTGGGGGAATGATATCATCGTAGCCCCTATTCTTCACCCGGATTCAACTTCAAGGAAAGTTATACTTCCTCCCGGGAATTGGTTCGATTTTTGGTCCAATTATCGCATTCCTGGAAATTCCAATTTCACGATGCCTGCACCACTCAATATGATTCCGCTCTTTGTGAAAGGTGGTTCTGTCATACCATTGACCTTCCCCATCAACAATACCGCTAGTTATGCAGGTGATTCACTTCTACTCATCTATTTCCGTGATAGTTCGATCACTGAAGTGAAATCACAAGTATTCTTTGATGATGGATTTTCTTCCTCAAGTTTGAAGGATGGAAATTTCAGACTGCTGGGTATTCAAGTGAAAGAAGATAAAGCTCAGCAAATGATACAATTCTCTATGAATACCATGGAAGGAAATGGCTATGCA
>DBCJ01000065.1 GCA_002293005.1 Ignavibacteria bacterium UBA961
CGCATTGTTTTGGACTCCGTTCTATTGATGAACAGAATCGAGATACTGCAAAATCTCTATCAACGCAAAGGGTATTTTGATGCAAAGGTTCAACTAGACATATCCATTGATTCGACTGGAATCGGTGTTCTCGAGGTGCACTGCAAAGAGGGAAGAAAATATTCACTATCAAATCTACTCATCACGGATACCGCGCTGGAAAACACCATTCCATGGAATACCATTCAGCATGACTTTCGTTTAAAACTTCCTAGGTTTTATGATGAGGATAGTTTGGTGAATTTGCTGAACACTTCATTTCAGCATCTTTTGGAAAAGGGACATGCCTTCTTGGAGTATCGCATTGAACAAGTAATGATTGATACAGTCAATAAAACGGTGATATCAGTCATTCGCATGCAAAACCCTGAACGATATCGCGTAAAAAGTGTTGAATTTGAACATATATCTTCAGGCGGAAAAACACTACAGGATGACTTGCTGAAGAGATTGCTCTTCATAAAACCTGATACCTGGCTTTCACCGCAAACGGTGAACAGATCAAAGAATCAATTGATCGGTTTATCATTTTTTTCAGAAGTATCAGAAAGCAAAAAGAAATTCATAACGGAAACAGACACACTAGCATCTGTTTCATATATCATGAAATATAAAAAACCTGAAGAAGTTGTATTCTCCGTATTTCTCAATCGTACAACTATGGACAACTTTCTGAATATGGGTTTGGAAGCTTCCTATTCGGATTTACTTATTTCAGAAACCGGCAATTCATTTTCCATCTTCTCACGATTGCTCGCACAGGATGTGTCAAATACACTTTTTTCAACACAGAGAGGACTCGAATTTGAATACTCCATCGGTACCAGTTTCAATCAACCATTCGCATTCTTCTTGGGTGAACATAGAGTTCCACTGACTTATTCAGCTCAAGTCTCACTGAGAAATTTACCAAGTAATTTAAAATTGCTTACTCCACAACTCCGCATTTCTAATTTCAATACTTTTCCGGAATGGACCCTCTTTTCAAATCTCAATTTTGATGTGACATTGGATTTCACGCGCTTGATCAATTTCACATTGGATGAAACCGATCCGAATGATCCGCTCTATCGTTTGATTGCACCATATGTATCTCTCAGTGATTATTATAAAGATTCTCCTTTCAGTCCTGCATCATTCACGCTGGGTATTACGCTAACCGGTGACAGAAGAAATTCCGTCATCACTCCATCAACAGGATATTTTCTCACGCTTCCTCAGATCGAATATTCGCCCGATGTTGGTTACTCACATTTCCTCCGATTGTTTTCTCAGTTTCACACCTTCACTCCGGTGACTAAACAATTGGTTTTTGCAACGAAAGTAAAAGTTGGACATATCATCAATTGGGGTTTTACCGATGATGACAATTCCACTCCTCCTTTTGAGAAACATTTCTTTGCAGGCGGAGCCAACTCCGTTCGTGCATGGGCTTCTCGCGGATTGAAAGATGCCGAATCTTCCATCGATGATTCACTTGCGAGCAGAATAACGCAACTCTCTGCCATCATTGGTTCAGCAAGTCTCGTGGAAGGTTCCATTGAATTGCGATATTCATTTCCAAAACCAAAAGGAGTTGCTGAATTCTGGGCAGACAAAATTGCTCGCTCCGGCGCAGTACTATTTTTTGATTGGGGTAATTCATTCAATCGACTCACTCCGAGTACTTATAATTTGGCGAGTGTTTCACGCATATTCAATCCCACTAATTGGGGATATGGATATGGAATAGGTTTTCGATTCGATACGCCTGCAGGACCTTTCCGACTCGACATGGCATTTCCCCTATATGATCCGAATAGTGCTTCGTTCAGATCACCACAATTTTCCACCGCACAATATCATATCGGATTGGGTCATGCATTTTGACACTCATACCACCATTTGCTCACTCATCACACCTCCAGGATTGAGTGGAGTTGCCATGATTCGATTGTCAGGACCTGATGCATTCTCCATCATCAATCGACATCTTCATAGTGATATAAAGCATAAAGCATCGCATACAATTTCTTATGCGGTCTTTCTTGATCAAGATCATCCGATTGATACCGTGACTATTTTTAAGTATGATGGTCCTCATTCTTATACTGGTCAAGACACCATTGAAATTGGATGTCACGGAGGATTGATCGTTCCCAAGAAAATCATTGAATTGCTTCTTCAATCAGGAGCACAAATGGCTCAGCCGGGAGAATTCACGCTTCGGGCTTTTCTCAATGGTAAATTGGATTTAACTCAAGCTGAAGCTGTAAATGATATCATTCATTTGCAATCACCTGCAGCATTGGAAAGTGCTTCAAGACAACTCATTGGATCTTTCTCAAAAGAATTGTCCGCACTCCGTGATGCCACAGAACGCTTATTCAAATACATGATTCTTGATTTTGATTTTTCACAGGAAGACATTGAGCTTGTGCCTGAAGAAAGACTCATATCGGAATTGCAAGCATTGTCTTTGACCGCTGAACGCTTCATCGAAAGTTATGAGACAGCCAAGACTCTTCGTAGTGGACATCAAGTATTATTACTGGGTTTTCCCAATGCAGGAAAATCTAGCATATTCAATGCAATGCTTGGATATGCTCGCTCCATAGTGAGCGATATTCCGGGTACGACAAGAGATTTTGTGGAAGGTTCCATGATCATTGATGGTATTCATTTCACCTTGATTGATACTGCAGGCATACATGAACAAACGGAAGATGCAATCGAAATAGAGGGTATCGCATATTCAAAATCACTCATCAAAAGAGCCACCATCATTCTCATCATCAATGATGTAACTTGTGGGGAGCAACATTCACAATCATTGATTGATCTTGTTCAGAAAGAACATCAGAATGTGCATTGCAAACTTGTGCAGAACAAGTGTGATCTTATTGATCATACCTCTAAAGATTTAGTTAATCTATACATCTCCGCTAAAGAGGCAGATGGTTTGCAAGATATCATTGCATATTTATCTTCGATGGCCAAATTGACAGATACTCATAATACATTTCTCCTGAATGAAAGACAGGCCATATTGTTGAAGGAGTATCTTTCTGCAATTCAAAGAGCTCTAGCATTGACAAAAGAAGGGATGACCACGGATGTACTAGCTATCGAATTGCGCTCAGCACTTGATACGATTGGATTGATTTTGGGTACAGTCTATACCGAAGAATTACTCAATGATGTATTCGCTAATTTTTGCATTGGGAAGTAGATATACCCTCACTGCTTGCTGATCATTCCCTGATTACACCAAGTCCCCTTTTGATCAATT
>DBCJ01000053.1 GCA_002293005.1 Ignavibacteria bacterium UBA961
GATGATAGAGTTGGTGTCTATGTCATGCTCGAAGCATTCCGCAGATTCAAACAAAGCGCGGATCATATCCATGCAGTTGCAACCGTGCAAGAAGAAATCGGTGTGCGTGGTGCAAGAACCGCATCATTTGGATTGGAACCGCATATCGGCATTGCATTGGACATCACAATCGCAGCGGATATTCCAGGTGTGGATGAGAAAGATCATTGCGTGAAGATTGGTCAAGGAGTTGGAATCAAGGTGATGGATAGTTTGTCTGTTTCACATTATGGACTCTATCAATTCTTCTGCGAACTCGCCGATCGATTTGAAATCCCGCATCAATATGAAGTGCTTCCAAGTGGCGGAACAGATGCCGGCGCGATGCAAGTCTCACGCGATGGCATTCCCGTGATCACACTTTCGATCCCATGTCGATATACGCATACCGTTGCTGAAGCTGTTCACAAAGACGATATCGAAGCAACGATTCGATTGCTGATAGCATTTCTTGAACATTCACATGAATTTACCTTCTAATGAAAAAGGCTTCCCTCGGGAAGCCTTTGATATTTCAGGTTGAAACAAAATCAGAAATCAATTTTGATAGTACCTGTTGATGCATTGAATGTAACAGGGAATTCTCTGAGTGTTTGAGAAGGACCGCTCTCCAGTACATTTCCGAAGCTTTTTTCATCAACAGAATATTTCGCTTTCATCGGGCAAGTTTCACAAATGATTTCCTTACTTGCAGGATTACCTAATGCAGGTGCAGGAGACTTTTTCTCGCAATTTTTGGGACATCCAACAGAGATGCAACGATATGTGTCAATATCGGTTTTCAAGATAATGATTGGATTGCCATTATTATTTGAACCATATGTTCTTCGTACAAATCCATCAATATTTCCCAAACCCGGCTCATCGGCAACTTTTAACTCAATTGAATCATCACTCGGAGATGTTGAATCTGAGCACCCTGACAATGATAAATTCATGAATAAACCTGCGGAAGCAAGAGGAGCAATACCTAATGCTTTTAAGACAATTCTTCTTTGAGAGTCTGTAAGGGGTTTCTTCTCTGCCATCTAATTATCCGGTCATTGTAAAACAATTTATATTCAACATAGCGAGAAAATATATTAGGAGCAAATTACTTTTTTGCGAAGACATTGTTTATAAAGGGATTATAACCCTTTCCTACATTTTTCTTAGGAAAAATGTTCTCATCTCGCCTTTCCCTTTAATCTGCATTGTACCTCGATCATGAATAGAAATCACTCCGAATGATAAAGTAATCGTATCCGGAAAAGATTCCGATCCAGACATACCACAAAGATTTCGGACAAATGATTCACTTACATGCACTTCTTCTCTTTGACCTTGAGATTCCATCCTTGAAGCAGTATTGACAGTATCTCCCCAAAGATCATAAGTATATTTATGACCACCAATAACTCCTGCAATGACCGGTCCACAATGTAAACCAATTCTAACTTTAATTATATCATGTCCGGGAAAGCGATGTTTTTTTGAAACATCCAATGCTTGAAATGCAAATTCAGTAATCTTTTCAGCATGATTTTCACGCAAAGTCGGAATTCCACAGGCACCCATATAAGCATCGCCTAGTGTCTTGATCTTTTCAATTCCTAGTTCAAGTGCGAGTGCATCAAAATCAGTGAAGAGATCGTTCAAAGTGCCAACAACTTCAGCCGCCTGTAATTTCAAGGCAGTCTCTGTGAAAGAAACAATATCCGCAAAAATGATACTCACATTTTCATATTGCTCCGCTATCATTGTTTCACCTGAAACAATTCGATTTGCAATTTCAATCGGTAAAATATCATGTAGGATTCTTTCTTTTTCTTTGAATCGGATCAATGACTCTTGATTGGATCTTTCAATTTGTTCAATCTTGCGAATGAGCTCTAATTCCACTGCTTGCTTTTTTGCTTGTTCATTCATCACTTCTCTTTCCAAATCATGATATAATTTGAAATGTTGAAATGCTTCCCCAACTCGATGAAGAGTTTCATATAATTTTGATATCGAAAGATGCGTTCTATATTCTTCTCTCTTCTGACCTAACTCCTTATGAACTGTTAATGCTTCTTTCAAATAATTCTCACTTTGCATTGCATCATAATGTTCAAAATCAGAAATACCATATAAATCACCTAATGCTGCTATCCATCCGGCTTCTTCTGCTCTGATGCCAAGTTCATTCGAAATTGAAATTGCCTTTTGTAAATATTCATTGCCTTTGGAATATTCTTTAACTGCGATAAAAACCAATCCTAAATTTCCATAAGCAGATGCTGTTTCTGATTTGCTTCCAATCTTCTTGGCAATCTGCATTTGATTATTCAAATGATCCATTGCATGCTGATACTCACCTTTAACTCTATATATTTCTCCAAGATTTTTTGCGATATGCATTTCTTGATCAGGGTTTGGAAATTCCTTCAATAATTCCAAAGCTTGCTGATTATACTTCAATGCTTGTTCATGATCACCAAGATCTTTGTTAATGGTGGCGATATTTCCAAGCTGGCGAATCATTCCGGAAATATTTTCATGCTCTTCATCAATCTTGAGTGCTTTCTGATAACATTCCAATGCCTTTTGAAAATCAGATACAGAGCCATAAACAACTCCCATATTTCCATAGTACATTGAGTGATTTGTGCTTATACCCAATTGTTCATCAAGATTCATGGCTTTGTTGTAAAACTCCAGAGCCTTAGTATACTCTCCAAGATTACTATAAATCACTCCCATATTTCCAAGAATTGAAGCAATACCACTTGCATTCCCCATTGCTTCTTCTTTCTTGAGTGCGGATTTGTAATATGTTAGAGCATTGTCGAATTCTGAAATACTCACATATGTCATTCCAATATTTGTCTCGCAACTTGCAATTTTCTTTTCATCACCAAGTTGTTTTGCTAATTCTAAACCTTGTAGATAATAAGAAAGTGCTTCATTGAATTCCGACATATAATAATGAAGCACACCGAGATTCATTAGATACTTTGCCATTCCGTCCAAGTCACGCTCTTCGATGCATAATTCGAGCGCTTGTTTCATGAAGTCACGTGCTTGCTCGAACATTCCTGCTTGAAGGTATAAAATACCAGCATTTCCATAAATCTGTGAACATAGTGCTTTACTCCATGTAGAACCATGTTCTTTCATGAGCTTCATGGAAATTGATGAAGATATCTCTCCCTTATTACGATTTCCTCTCCTCCAATAGGATTGAGATAGTAATACATGAACATGTGCCAAATATTCAGGACCAAGTTGCAAGTTTGAGTCTAGAATACTCAGACAAGCTTCTTCCAATTGTTCATAGTATCCCAAATCCAGTAATAACTGTAATGGGGCAATATCGTATTTGATATTATGTTCTTTTTCTATTATCATCAAAATTCAATCGTGATGCTCTTTGCTGTTTGATTATATGTCACTGTGAATGTTTGAGCGGATGCACTTGATTGACCACCAATATTCTGTGCAAAGTTTCCTTCGCT
>DBCJ01000014.1:0-10188 GCA_002293005.1 Ignavibacteria bacterium UBA961
ACAAACAGATGTTGATGCCATTCTACAAGGTTTGGCAGATGGTACGATTGATGCCATTGCGACCGATCATGCACCACATGCAGAACATGAAAAACATTGCGAGTTGGCATTGGCGGCAAATGGGATCATTGGATTGGAAACTTGTATTGGTTTGACCATCACTCATTTGGTAAAAACAGGAATTATAGACTTTTCTCGCATGATTGATATTCTGTCGATTGGTCCAAGAAATATCCTTCAAATGAATCAGCCAAGTTTGTTGGCAGGCGCAAAAGCTTGCTTGACCATATTCAATCCTGAAGAAAAATGGATACCTGTTCCTGAGAAAAGTCATTCCAAATCCCAGAATAGTCCGTTTTTTGGAATTGAATTGACAGGAAAACCACGATATACGGTCAATAATGGTCAGGTTTTCGAATCAATACTCTAACTACTTGTAATTGTTATGGTTGCATTAGGCAATCTGATATATGGCAGAACATTTACGAAATTCACCATACATGAAAGTTAAAAAGAATATAATTTCTTTTTGGTGAATACTGACATACCATGTATTTTCGTGCCGTCTTAGTGTATGCAGCGTCGCTATAGATAAACTGAATACAATTTTACAGATCTATTATGAAGAAATTGTTTCTCCCTTTCTTGTTCATCATTGCTCTTCCACTCACTTCACTACTTTCGGGTTGTAATGTGAAGGGCTTTTTTACCAGCTATGATGATGATCCTATTTATGAATCTCCTGTTACCGAAGCTACATCTGGTGGCGATGCTGGTGGTTCTTCTGCGGATGCCTCGCCCGGTGCAAAAACATTCAAAGAAGTTTGCTCTTCCTGTCACCAAACAAAAGGGCAAGGTGTTCCGGGTACATATCCACCGCTGGCGGGTTCAGCATTGGCACAGAATGCAGATGCTACCAAACCTATTCGCATTGTTCTTCATGGCTTTCAAGGAGCCATTGAGAGAAATGGGAAAACCTACAATGGTGTAATGGCTGCATGGTCACAACTCTCTGATCAAGAAATTGCCGATGTATTGACTCATGTTCGTTCTAGTTGGGGAAACTCTGCCGGAGCGGTCACTGTTGACGAAGTGAAAGCAGTTCGTGATCAAACAGCCGGCAAAGTCGGAGCCTATACAGAAGCAGAATTAAACTGATAACAATTATTACTCAACCGTATCTTCGGGCATATAACAATGAGTTTTGATTTTTCTAAAGCGATGGAGTGGGCATATAAAGACATGCTCACATTTTTCCCGGAAAATGTCAGCACATTTGGTGGCGAGCTTGACAGCTTATTTGCCATGATTTACTATGCCTCAGTTGCAATTTTCTTCATTACCTATGCGATTTTGATAGCATTTATCATCATGTACAGGCATCAAGAGGGAAGAAAGGCATATTATTATCACGGCAATAATCTCATGGAATTCACATGGACATTATTGCCTACTTTTCTTTTTGCAGGTATCGGTCTTTGGAGCGATGATGCATGGACAAAATCAAAGTATGCATATCGTGTTCCCAATCCTGACGTAACTATTGATGTTTTGGGATATCAATCAGGTTTCGGATGGCAATTCCGTTATCCCGGTCCGGATGGTGTTTTTGGTAATAAAGTACGCAATCAAATCAGTAGTGCCAATCCATTTGGAATTGATTCTAATGATGTGCACGGAAAAGACGATTTGGTGATCATAAGTCCTGGTGGTGCAAGACCAGTTGAAGTACATTTACCAATCAACAAGAATGTATTGGTAAACTTATCATCCAATGATGTTTTGCACAGTTTCTTTCTCCCTAATTTCAGGGTAAAGCAAGATGCAGTGCCTGGTCAGTGGATAAAAGTTTGGTTTAATGGCACCAAAGCAGGCAGATATGAAATAGCATGTGCCGAGCTTTGCGGTTCAGGTCATTATAATATGCGTGGATTGTTGATAATGGATTCACAGCAAGATTATGATGCATGGTTAGATCAGCAGTATAAGCTCGTAAAGCCAGAATTGTCAGCACCTGTATCAGATTCAACCGCAGTTGCTGCTGTGGCTTCTGATTCCACTACAACAAAAAATTAATTAACGATAAACATTGGTGGTACATATGCAATCGGCAACAGCTCATGCACATGAAACGCACGGACATGATTCGCATGGTGATCATGCACATCACCATGATGTCTCATTCATCAGAAAATATGTCTTCTCAACCGACCATAAGGTCATTGCGAAGCAGTTCATGCTTGCATCATTGTTCTTCCTTTTTGTAGGCGGACTTTTTGCATTGCTTATTCGCTGGCAATTAGCATTTCCGGGTGAGGCAATTCCATTGATTGGAAATATTTTGCCTGATACATGGGTATCCGATGGTGCAGTGACTGCGAACTTTTACACTCAGCTCTTGACCTTACATGGAACGGTAATGATATTCTATGTTATCATTCCGTTGGCAGTTGGTATGTTCGGTAATTTCTGTATCCCTCTCATGATCGGTACCGATGATATGGCATTGCCTAGATTGAATATGTATTCATTCTGGCTTGTTCCTCCAGCAGGTTTGATCATGTTGACAGGTTTCTTCTTTGACTCCGGAGCAGCAGCTGCAGGCTGGACAGGATATCCACCTCTTGGTCCCTCCAGTGGAGCAGGTCAAACCACATGGCTTATTTCTTTGTTCTTGATTGGTTTTTCATCAATCATGGGTGCCACAAATTATATGGCAACGATTCTGAACAAGAGAGCCAAGGGTTTACAAATGTTCCAGATGCCCCTTACAGTTTGGGCATTGTTCATAACAGCAATCTTGATTACACTTGGAACACCTGTATTGGCAGCTGCAATTTCAATGCAATTGGCTGATCAATATTTGCATACATCATTCTTCATGCCAGACAATTTATTGGTAGGTGCACCTGACAATTCATTGCTTACCGGTGCATTTGTACAAAAAGGAAATGAATTACTTGAGCATAAACAATTGCTTGGTGGTGGTGGACAACCAATTTTGTGGCAACATCTCTTTTGGTTCTATTCTCATCCTGCTGTGTATATTATGATTCTACCGGGAATGGGAATTGTTTCTGATGTCTTGGCAACATTTGCACGCAAGCCTCTTTATGGCTATAAAGCAATGATTTTTGCGATCATGGCCATTGCATTCCTTGGATTTATCGTTTGGGGACATCATATGTTCCAATCCGGAATGAATCCACTGCTTGGAACAACATTCATGTTGTCTACAATCGTTATTGCTGTTCCATCTGCAATCAAGATTTTCAATTGGCTTGGTACCATTTGGAGAGGAAATATACGATTCACCGCAGCTAATTTGAATGCACTCGCATTTATTGCTACATTTATCATTGGTGGTTTGAGCGGTGTATTTATGGCATCAGCTCCTGTTGATATTTACATTCATGATACATACTTCATTGTAGCACACATTCACTATGTACTATTTGGTGGTGCATTGTTTGCAATTTTCTCAGGTATCTATTATTGGTTCCCAAAGATGTATGGAAAAATGCTCAATGAAAGTTTGGGTCGCAAGCATTTCTATTGGTCATTTATCTTCTTTAATCTAACATTCTACCCAATGCATCTTTTGGGTGTTGGTGGACACATGAGAAGAATTTACAATCCTTATATCTATGAGTTTTTGCAACAATATCAGCCAATGAATCAATTCATTACGATAGCTGCAATCATTCTCGGATTTTCACAGTTCATTCTAATCTTCAATATTCTTTGGTCACTTAAGTACGGTAAAAAGGCACCAAGAAATCCATGGCAAGCAAATTCACTTGAATGGGCTGCTCCGGCACATCCCGGACATGGAAACTTTGATACTGATATTCGTGTCTATCGTGGGCCTTATGAATTTTCTCATCCTGATAGAGAAACAGATTTCTATCCACAGTGGGAAGAACCCCAAGGTGATGAGAAAACAGTTCATGAAACCAAAGAGCATTCACATTCAGCATAAGATTGGAATGACCTGATAACTGTTCACCATTTTGCGGTATCACCGTGTCATCACAAGATACAGATCATCAGGTAAGTAAGATACAAGCGTACATTGAATTAACGAAACCTGGAATAACTCGCATGATTGTCTTAACGGCAGCGGCGGGATATTACCTGGCAATCGACATGCATTTTGAAGAATTCTTTTCTTCAGGATTTTTGATTGTGAATTTTTTGCTAGCCATGACAGGAACGATGTTAACTTCAGCGGGAAGTTGCGTGCTTAATAATGTCATGGAAGTAGAATATGACAAGTCAATGAAGCGTACTGCCAAAAGGGCATTGCCTTCTGGACTTGTCACGCAAAAATCTGCTTTGCTCTATGGATTGGTTTTATCTTTTATTGGAGCAACAATTTTATTCATGTGGATCAATGCATTGACTGCAATTCTTTCAGTCATTACTATTGTATCATATGTGTTGTTGTATACACCATTGAAGAGAAAAACCAAGCTTTCGCTTTATGCAGGAACATTACCCGGTGCATTGCCTGCACTTGGAGGTTGGACTGCATATACAAATACAATTGATCTTCCGGGATTATTGTTATTTGCAGTTTTACTGTTCTGGCAGATACCACACTTTCTTGCATTGGCTTGGATTTATAGAGTTGACTATGAACAAGCCGGTTTTAAAATGCATACTGAAGGTGGAGAAGGCACAGCAAAGTCAATTGCTCTATTATCAATTGTTTATGCAATGTTTGGTTCGATTGCGGCATTACTCCTATGGGAATATGCTTCATTAGGTTTCGTTTATGGTATAGGAGTGATTCTACTTTCACTGTTTTTCAACTATGCATGTTTTGCTTTTCTAAAGCATAGAGATGGAAAAAGCGCAAAGTTGCAATTATATGCTTCCTATGCCTATTTGTCGGGAATATTTTTGTTGGTGTTTGTCAATAAACAACTGTAAACACAATGTCATCTGGATTATCCTTAGCCCATGAACCGGTAACGAAAGTAGCCCATGGTAAACTTGCCATGTGGATCTTTCTTGCTTCAGAAATCATGTTTTTCACCGGTTTTTTCGGTGCATTCATTGTTCTGAGAAATTCCAATTTGGAACTCTTTTCGCATTCGGCTGCGGAATTAACTAAAGGGCTTGCACTGCTCAATACATTTATTCTCATCGGTTCATCTTTGACAATGGCATTGTCAATTCTGAATTTGGAGAAGGGAAATATGGGGAAATTCAAGTTGTTTCTTGGATTGACTATACTTTGTGGTTTTGGATTTCTTATTGTTAAAACAATAGAGTATTCAACCAAGTTTAGTCATCATATCTTTCCTTGGACAAATGTGTTTTTCTCATTCTATTTCTTGATGACAGGTTTTCATGCGATTCACGTGATCGCCGGTATGATACCAATGACTTTCATGTTCATCAAAGCATTTACCAAGAAAGGGTATAATCATCCTGTAAAAGTTGAAACACTGGGCTTATACTGGCACTTTGTTGATCTTGTATGGATTTTCCTTTTCCCTGTACTCTATCTTATTTTCCCGGCGCATTAAGGAGCCTGAACTATGAGTGGACATCATCCAGATTCTAAAACAATGTTTGATTCATATATCAAAGTTGCAAGCGCATTGTTTGTTTTGACAGTACTTACTTGGGTTGCGGCTCTCGATTGGGTACCAAAGAGTTGGGGCGAGGCCGGTAATACATTGCATATTGCTATTGGTCTTTTGATAGCCATTGTCAAAGCTTTCATGGTATTCTATGTATTCATGCATTTGCAATTTGACAATAAGTTTATCAGAGCATTTGTATTTGTTCCCATATTCTTGTTTTTTGTTCTAACATTTGCTCTAAATGTTTTAGGACCTTGATATGTTCAAGAATAATTCGAAGTCATTATTGGTGGCTTTGATTATGATATCGTTCTTTCTCAATGCATGCGTTGATTCGCAGGAACAGCCAAAAGATACACAGTTGATTCTTTCCAAACTTCGTGTATACGGTATTACACCTGATTTTTCAGGAATTACCGATACACAAACTGAATTGAATTCCAAGGATTTACATGGAAAAGTGTGGCTTATAAGTTTCTTTTTTGCTTCATGTGGTGATATTTGTCCCAAAATGAATGCAGTAAAAAGCAAAATTATAGCTAATCATACTAGTGATTCCTTGCGTTTTTTGTCTGTAACAGTTGATCCGGAAACCGATACACCGGAGTTTTTGAGCAAGCATCGAAGAGAAATGAAGTACTCTGACAATCGATGGTTATTTCTTCGAATGAAGGATGATTCAATACTCCAACATTTCATGAATGGATTATTGGTAGGTTATTCCGAGATTCCGGAAAACCATTCGGCAAGAATCATACTCATTGATTCAAAATCTCAAATCCGAGGATACTTCGATGCCTTGGATACAAAGCATGTAGATTCTTTGGAATCCATATTGCGGAAATTGCAATGAAACATAGAATATTTCTCATATTGTTCCTTTGCTTAACAATTATACAACAAGCTATTGCTTGTCCTAATTGTAAAGATGCATATACACCGGGTAGTGCAGGTGCAAGTGTTGGTGAAAGTTATTCTTGGAGCGTTCTTTTCATGCTCGTCATGCCGATTGCAACAATTGCCTTGATTTCCATGCGCATTGTGTATTCGGCCAAAAAAAATAGAAATAATGATTTGTGAATATATCTCTCTTTGTGAGTTTTTTCAATGTTCAACAAAGCTACTGACAAGAAAATCAAAGGCATAGCACTTGGAGTGCTTGGCACCGTCCTCACGCTTGCTTTGATTCTAATTTTTGGACAGAACAATAAAGTGACTGATGTCGGTTATCGTCCTGTTCAACCAATTCCTTTTTCACATAAGTTGCATGCTAGTGAAGATAATATCTCTCACAATGGCGTGCAGATGAAAGGATTGGGTATTAAGTGTATGTATTGTCATGCACAAGCTGAGATTTCAGCACATTCTCCTGTTCCTACAACCAGCACTTGTATGAATTGCCATGTTCTTCCGATGCAATTGGAAAATGAGCGTGGTAATCCGGGTCCATTGGAACTCATTCGTACTGCATATGAGAAGAATCAGCCAATTGAGTGGGTGAGAATTCATAAAGTACCTGATTATGTACATTTCAATCACAGTCGACATATTCGTGCTCAGATTGACTGTAAATCATGTCATGGTCCGGTTGAGACAATGGGTGTGGTTTCTCAATTCAAACCTCTTTCAATGGGTTGGTGTTTGGATTGCCACAGAAATCCTGAGCAATTCATTGTTCCTGCCCGTCCTATATCCGGAATCTATAGCTACGATTATCAGAACAGATCTTCCATTGACAAGTTTATTGGTGTGAAGGCTAATTCTTATGATCCAAATGCCAAAGCTACATTGACAGAGATGAAAAACATTGTAAGTCCTCATTATGGAATGGTAGAGACAGCAAAACTTCCAAAGCCTGAGGTTGCAGGAATGCTTGTTCCGAAACATGCTCAATATGGACCTGAGAATTGTTCCTCATGTCACCATTGATAAATTAAGTACTAAACAATCAATAATAGAAGCAATTAGCAATGTCAAACCGAGACGATTCACAGTACTTTCGCCATTATGGTGAAATCGACAATCCAACAGTAGATATGAATGGTCAGGAATTTAATGGTGATTCAGGGTCAACATTGTTCGATACCGGAGTTAATCGCCGTACATTCATGACAGTACTCTCGGCATCTATGGCCATGGCTGCGGCAAGTTGTCGCAGACCTGAACATAAACTTGTCGCATCAACAACTCCTACTGAATATCAGATCCCCGGTTTACCGAATTATTATACTTCGGTGTATCAGCACAAGAATGCGGCAATTGGCCTTGTCATTAAAGCCCGTGAAGGAAGACCTATCAAAGTTGATGGTAATCCCAAACATTCCGCATCTCTTGGGAAAAGTTCTGCTTTCATGCAAGGAACATTGCTTTCATTATATGATCCAGATCGGATTCGTCGCCCAAGAGTCAATGGTGGTGACTCGAGTATTAATAATGCAGCGAACACAATTGCACAAGCAATTCAAAAAACTGTGTCAGCAGGGAAGAAAGCTGTAATCATCATCGACGAACATTGTTCACCAGGATATGTTGCATTGTGCAATCAATTGACATCTGTTATACCTGGTGTTTCGATTGTTACAATGCCTTCTATTATTTCCAATGCGCCGATTGCGAATTCAGCAGTGTTTGGTGTCAATGCAGAAATTATTCCTGATTTGTCAAAAGCAGATGTGATTGTATCTGTTGACAATGATTTTCTCGGCACAGATAAACATACTGTTTATTACACCGCCTCATTCTCTTCAAATAGAAAGCCTACCACTGAATCTCCATCAATGAATGCACTCATTTCCATTGAGGCTGGATTTAGTTTGACAGGTGCCAATGCGGATCATCGATTTGCAATTCAACCTTCCGAGTTTGAATCATTTTTGTCCGGTCTTCTAGCTGAGGTGTATTCCGCCAAAGGAATTTCACTTCCTGCAGGAGTAAGTTCCGGTGCTGCAAATGATGCCGTGAAGAAGACAGCATCCAAACTATTGTCATCCAAAACAGGCATTGTGATGGTTGGCAATCATTTAAGTGCTAAAGCAATTGCATATGGTCAACTCATCAATCAGGCACTCGGCTCTGTAGGTGAAGGCAAACCATTGAATCTATCTCATAGATTGTATAATAGTGGTGATGTAAGTTCTGCTTTGTCTGCATTTAGAACTTCATTGAAAAACAAAGAAATTGGTGCTGTTATTTATGCAGATACCAATCCTGAATATTGCGCTGACTCTGAGCTGAAGAAATTGCTTGCAGAGCAAGTTGAATTTTCAGCTTCACTAGCATTCAGCGAACATGAAACATCACAGACACTATGTACAGTATCTGTTCCGACAACGCATTATCTTGAAGCATGGGGTGATGCCATTAACTTTGATGGCACATATTCCATTCAGCAACCGATTATAGCTCCCCTCAATCAAGGATCAATGAGTATTCAAGATTTCTTGATTTTGACCGCCAATTTCATCAATGCATCAAGTTTTGGAGATACTCCTACTTTCTATGATTTCATTAGAAAAAATCAATCTGATTTTGCTTCCAAGTCAGCTTGGGAACAATTGTTGAGAGATGGTGTACATTCCAGAACAACATCATATGAAGCCGGCACTGCAAGTGGTCTTTCTTCATTGCCAAACAGCCCAACAATTTCCGGTGGTTTGACGATTGCAATAACTCCGTCCTATGCATTGCTTGATGGAAGTCAGGCCAATAATTCATGGTTGCAAGAATTGCCAGATCCGATCACGAAAGCGACATGGGGTAATGTTGCAATGATGAATAAGCAAACTGCAGAATCATTGAATGCAGTTCAAGGTGAAGTACTCAGATACTCAACTACACAAGGCAGTATTGAATTACCGGTGTTTATTCAACCCGGTATGAGTAATAATGTTGTCTCTATTGCATTGGGTTATGGAAGAACTGCCGGTGGTAAAGTGCTTGAAGGTGTAGGTGCAAATGCATATACATTACTTTCAGCAAATGGCGGTTTATATGTTTCTGCAAAAGCTGAGAAAGTTGGCAGAACAGAAAAGATTGCCACTACTCAAGGTCATCATGCGATTGAGCGTTATGACAAGCCAAGTCCATTCGACAATGAATGGAAAGAAAGAACAAAAGACATTCTAGGTGTAGAAGAAGGGTATATCACACTTGCTTCTCTTGCAGCAGCAAAGGGTGGATCACATGAAGAACATGGACATGATGCACATCATATTTCAGATACCCTAAGTATTGTCGATGGTTTCCACTACAATGGTCATCGTTGGGCAATGGCAATTGATCTTAGTGCATGTACCGGATGTTCCGCATGTGTGGTTGCTTGTCAAGCAGAGAATAATATCCCAACTGTTGGTAAGAAGTATGTTGCCAATAGTCGTGAAATGCACTGGATCAGAATTGATCGCTATTATCGCGAAGATGCATCAGGAAATGTGACTACAGTATTCCAGCCGATGCTTTGTCAGCATTGCGAAAATGCACCATGTGAAAATGTTTGTCCTGTTGCGGCTACCACACATAGCCCTGAAGGATTGAATGAGATGACCTATAATCGTTGTGTGGGTACAAGATATTGCTTGAACAATTGCCC
>DBCJ01000014.1:10254-39897 GCA_002293005.1 Ignavibacteria bacterium UBA961
CTTGATATGGCATTTAATCCGGATGTTACCGTTCGTATGCGCGGTGTAATGGAAAAATGTACATTCTGTGTTCAGCGTTTGAATGAAGCCAAGATGCATGCAAAAGATCAAGGTCATTCAAGAGTGCAGGATGGTGAAGTTGTAACGGCATGTCAACAAGCATGTCCTGCCGGCGCAATCCTCTTTGGAAATGTAAATGATCCAAAGAGTGCAGTTGCAAAAGCGGCAACAATCAACAGAGGTAATCATACTCAAGAGTATAAAGAAAAGAATGGCGCTTATAAAGTGCTCAGCGAACTCAATGTGCGTCCTTCCGTGACTTACCTTGTGAAAGTTCGCAATACAGAACAATTACCGAAAGTATAACACAAGAATATAATACGCAGGAAATCAGTATGTCGGTTGAAACTGTCACAAAGACGGCCCCAAGAAATGTAGTGGATCATTTGGATGCCACTGCATATCACGGCAATCCGTATCCCGTAGAAGAACCAATGCGTGAGCCGCTTGTTCTTGGCAATCCGTCTCTTCATGATGTCACTGCCAAAATTGCAGGCATTATTGAAGGAAAACCCAATCTCAAATACTGGATTGCAGTATTGATTTGTGCATCAATTGCCGGAGCTGGTTTCGGCGCAATTGGTGAAACAGTCATGACAGGGATTGGAGTTTGGGGATCAAATAATACGATTGGTTGGGCATGGGACATCACAAACTTTGTGTTTTGGATTGGTATCGGTCATGCCGGTACATTGATCTCGGCTATTTTGTATTTGTTCCGTCAAAAATGGCGTACTGCCATCAACCGTTCTGCTGAAGCGATGACAATTTTTGCGGTATTGTGTGCCGGTATTTTTCCGGTTATTCACACAGGTCGTCCGTGGCTAGCATATTGGCTTACACCATATCCAAATCAAATGCAAATGTGGGTGAATTTCCGTTCTCCGCTTGTATGGGATGTGTTTGCGGTATCAACATATTTGACAGTGTCCGCATTGTTCTGGTTCATGGGCTTGGTGCCTGACCTTGCAACAGTGAGAAATTTCGTAAAAGGGAAGATAGCAAAGCGTTTGTATACATTCTTCAGCTTGGGCTGGACTGGTTCAATGCGCAATTGGCATCATTATGAAATTGCATATATGATTCTTGCGGGTCTTTCAACTCCACTCGTGCTTTCTGTGCATACAATCGTTTCGATGGACTTTGCGACTTCTGTACTTCCAGGATGGCATACAACGATTTTCCCTCCATACTTTGTTGCCGGCGCTATTTTCTCTGGCTTTGCAATGGTTATGACATTGCTTGTGATTGCCCGTGAAATTCTTGGATTGAAAGAGTTCATCACACTCAAGCATCTCGAAAACATGAACAAAATCATTCTTGCAACAGGGATGATGGTTGGTTATGCATATTCAATGGAGTTCTTCATTGCTTGGTATTCCGGTAATGAATATGAAAGAACTGTATTTATCAATCGTGCATTTGGTGAGTATTGGTGGGCATATTGGTCAATGGTTTCTTGCAATGTTCTTTCTCCACAGGTTTATTGGTTTAAGAAAGCAAGAAGAAATATTCCATTGATGTTTGTGATTTCAATATTCGTGAATATCGGTATGTGGTTTGAGCGATTTACGATCATTTCTACTTCGCTTCATCATGACTTCCTGCCATCTAGCTGGAGTTACTATACTCCGACAATGGTTGAAGTTGGAATCTTCGTTGGAACGATTGGTTTGTTCCTCACATTATTCCTTCTCTTCTCGAAGTATTTACCCGTTATCGCAATTTCAGAGATCAAAGGTGTCATGCCCGGATCACAGCCGACTCATCATGGTGATGAGCATCATTAATCTTCGTCCATTAGAATGTCAGAGATCATACAATGAGTGATAAGAAAACAGTAGCAGTCCTAGGCAATTTCACTGATCCAAACAAGATCATGGAAGCCGCCGCAAAAGTACATCAAAGTGGATATACGGATTTTGATATCTATACTCCATATCCTGTTCATGGACTTGATAAAGCAATGGGTGTCAAAAGAACAATCCTTCCATATATCTCATTTGGTGGTGGAATGTTTGGATTGTCCAATGCAATCTTCCTTATCTGGTGGACAGGTTCAGTAGACTATAAATTGAATATCGGTGGTAAACCATTGTTTGCTTTTCAATTTAGTATTCCTGTGATGTTTGAATTGACAGTTTTGCTCACCGGACTTGCAACTTTCTTTGGATTATGGTTCCTTTGCGGACTTCCAAAATGGCATTCTGACCTTCAAGATGATGAAGGATTTCAAAGAGCTGTTGATGATACATTTGTACTCAGCATTTTTTCTTCCGATAAGCGTTTTTCGCTTGAAACCACAGAACGATTTATGAATGAAATCGGCGCAGACAATGTTCGCCGCATTGAAGCTTAAGAGGATCTTTAATCAATGGAACAACAAACAAATACACGCGGATTTGGATTCTATCTCAAGGTTGTCATCGGACTTGCTCTTGCAGGTTTCGTAGTTGGCGTTCTTAGTGGTTCAATAACTTGGTTCTCTGAAGATACCCCAATCATGATCATCAATGACATGGATGATCAATTCAAAGTAAAACCACAAGTTGGTTCTACATTCTACACAGATCGTAAAAGTGGTAGAGAGCCATTGCCGAATACAGTACCGATCGAAGGTTCATCTTATCCACTCGATAAGCCCGATTTTGACAAAGCTGATTCTCTTATTGGTGCTAATCCATTGGATTTGAGCAGTCCTGAGAAGAGACAATATATTTTGTCAAGAGGGAAGAATAGATATGAGGCATTCTGTACTCCATGCCATAATTATGATGGACAAGGCAATGGTACAGTTGTGGCTCGTGGTTTCCAAAATCCACCGAATCTCCGTGATGAAGTAACAAAAGCAAAAACAGATGCTCATCTGTTCCATATCATATCGGCAGGCCAGAATATCATGAATGGATATGCTGATAAGATTAAGCCAAATGATCGTTGGAGCATTGTTCACTATGTCCGAGAAATGCAAAAACTCGGTGTGAAATAATCAATAGAACTTTAGAAGAATATAAGCCCATAGAGGAATTATGAACCCCGTCAATCTTAGTGGTAGTGCATTTCAAGGTAATGTGAACAAAGCAGCAATGCTTTGCATCGGTACCGGTGTTATTATGGCAATAGCAGGAATGGCACTCAATCAATCAGCTATTATACCTGCATATCTCGTGGGTGCAATGTATGTGGTTGGAATCAGCGTGACCGCACTGTTCTTCTCCGCTTTGCAATTTCTTGTGCGTGCGGGTTGGAGTGCATCATTGCGTAGAATCCCTGAAATGATGGGATGGTTTGCACAGTTCGCAATCGTTATTTTGCTTCCGATTTTAATCTTTAGAAATACCTTCTTTCATGGCATCGAAGATATCCCTTCAAAGGCTCCCTATACAAATACACCGTTTTTCATTGTACGCGTGATTGGATACTGCTTGTTCTGGTTTTGGATGCATCGATATATTGTTGGAAATTCAATCAAACAAGATGATGCTACTGATTATGCACCTACAGTTAAAAATTACAAGAGAAGCGCCCCATTTGTTTTGGGATATGCTTTGACAATCACTTTCGCAGCATTCGACTTGATGATGGCTCTTGAACCACATTGGTTCAGTACCATTTTTGGTCTCTATTATTTTGCAGGTAACTTTGTTTCAACTCTTTCCGTGATCGCTCTTCTAGTGATGTCAGTCATGAATTCAGGTGAACTCAAAGGTTATATCAATAAAGAGCATATGCATGATCTTGGCAAATTGATGTTTGCATTCACGATTTTCTGGACCTATATCCATTTCTCACAATACTTCTTGATTTGGTATAGCAATCTTCCGGAAGAAACCTTCTATTATATCGATAGAACAAAAGATGGCTGGGAAATCATGGGATGGTCATCACTGGTATTGCATTTCATCGTTCCTTTTGCATTGTTGCTCCGTCAAGATGTAAAACGCAATCAAACAGTATTGAAAGCAGCGGCATTTATTTTATTATTCGCTCATTTTATTGATCTTTCATGGATTATCATTCCCGGTTATAGACATCATGGCATTCACCATTTTGATGTGTTTGCACTCGTAGCAGCCGGTGGTATGGTATTGCTCTTTATGGGAATTCTCTTATTCTTTACTGCAAAACGCATGAATGCAGTAAGTGGAGTTGCTCATAATGATCCATATATCGGTGAATCAGTAGAATATTATTCTTAATATCAGATAAACTTTCAAAGTAAGGTGTACCAGTTGGTGCACCTTTTTTTTTCTTATGACACATTTGTTAAGTATTTGCATAATCCTAATCCTGACAATATCTTCATGCTCGAATGATATTGTTCAGCCTGATGACTGTGATTCTAACATTCCTGGTCAGTTAGATATGATGGTACTTTGCGAGGGATTATATGGGTTTGACAATGCAAGTTTATGGGGAATAGGGAAGAGTGAATCAGCTGATTTGTTTTCATGTAAGAATGGAAGAAAATTAGGTGATACAGCAAATGATCTCATCAAGATTTCTGATTCTTTGAATATCATCATTGTATCCACAAGCAATGAAATCATCAAAGTTTCTAATCAAGGGAAAATTGTTTCATCGTATCAGGTCAAGGGTCCTGGACATTTTCTTAAGAAGGCCTGTAATGTCAATGATTCATTAATCGCAATAACAGATCTATATGGGGATAAGGTATATGTATTTAACCATGTTGCAATGAGTTTGGATTCATTGAATATTACAAATCTTTGTGCGCCTGATGGCATTGCATATGGTGAAGGTTATCTGGTCATTGCTAATTCAGGATATGGAGTTTTTCGCAAAGATGAATTGAATGCCGGCACAATTACTATCTATGATGTGAATACCAAAAGTAGTCGTTTTGTAAAGACCGGTATCAATCCTCAGAATGTGACTTATGATCAATCTACCAAGCGATGGATGATACAATATGCTCATCTAACAACGATGCCTGATTCGACCGGTGGTTTAGTGGTTTTAAATCAAGCATTTACAGAATTGTACCATTTGCGCGGTCAGTATATGGGTACACAAGTAAGAAAACTAGAATATATATATGCACTTTGCGGAAAATCAATCATCCGTATAAATGATTCTGGTAGTGTTCTAGATACAGTATTAGTTAATGATACGCGAAATCAATGGTATAGAATTGGGTTAATTCAAAACAGACTCACTATATGCAATGCTAGAAATTATACATTGCCGGGATCAGTATTATTACTGAATGATCAATCAACAATGATTGAACGAGAGATATCAGTTGGTGTAAATCCATGTGTGCTTATCGGTGTAGATTAAATACAGTCTGCATGAAATCAGTAGTTATTACAGTATGAATTCGGCAAGATAAATCCTGTAAATTGCGATAAACAACATGTAAAAATACATGGTAAAAAATGCAATATAATTTGCATTATGTAAAGTAAGGTATAATTGGAATATTCCCCAGTGAGTGCATCAAATCTACATAGTATGTCTTTATCCATACTCAATGAGTATTTCGGATATGATGCATTTCGCATTGGTCAACAAGAAATCATCAATAGTATTGTAAGTGGTAAAGATACACTCGTCATCATGCCAACCGGTGGCGGTAAATCTTTATGCTATCAAATTCCCGCCTTGATGTTGCCCGGAACCGCCATCATCATTTCACCTCTGATTGCGCTCATGAAGGACCAAGTCGATGGACTGATAGAACGCAATATTCCTGCAGCATTAATCAATAGTACTGTCTCTCAACATGATCAGCAAATCATTGCCAGAGACATTGTTAATGGCCGCATAAAATTACTCTATATATCCCCGGAAAGACTACAAAACCCTCAATTCATGGCCTTTCTCAGAACAATTGACATCTCATTCATAGCAGTGGATGAAGCGCATTGTATTTCTGAATGGGGACATGACTTCCGTCCTGCTTACACTTCAATACCCAATGCTTTTAAGGACTTAGGAAAAAGACCTCCGATTATTGCATTAACTGCAACGGCAACTCCTGAAGTGAAAGAAGATATCATTAGACAATTATCATTACACTTCCCTTTTGTTCATATTGGAGGGTTTTATCGTAAAAACCTTCATTATCAAGTAATTGCAGCGGATAAAAAGGTTCGCTTCTTAACTCGATTTCTCAAAGATCGTTCTCAAAAAGATACTTCAGGTGCCATAATCTTGTATTGTGGCTCGCGAAAAAGAGTTGAAGAATATGCCATGGCCTTGCAACAATCAGGTTTAGCCGTGCTTTCATATCATGCCGGTTTGCCTGATACTCAAAGACAAAGAGTGCAAGAGCAATTTCTTAAAGAAGAATCTCCGATTCTCATTGCAACGAATGCATTTGGAATGGGAGTGGATAAATCAAATGTGAGAGTCGTGATTCATTGCGATATCACTTTGACTTTGGAATCATATTATCAAGAATCAGGAAGGGCAGGTCGAGATGGGAAAGATTCTGACTGTATAGTACTATATCATCCCAAAGACAGAGATTTGATGGATTTCTTCTTATCCTGCACATATCCATCCAAACAAGACATCATTTCGGTGTACAATGTACTATTTGCTCAAACTCCGATCTATGGATATTTGACTCAGCCGATTTTACTTTCTCCGGAGCAAATTGGAAATGCTTGTGGGATTCATGCTATTCAAGTGAATACAATACTTGGAATATTGGAAAGAAATCAAGTATTGAGCAATGCCGGAAATAAAAAGTCAAATCCAATGATTCGTATCATTGCTGAGCAAGAAGAGTTAAAAGAAAGAATCGTAAAGATGCATGATCATGATCGTGGAATCATGATGGCGCTTCTTCGGATGTTAGGCCCCGAATCAATGCTTCGTTCAGTTCCATTTGATATGGAAAAAATGATCAGAACATATCACTTGCAAAAGATATATGTTCAAGAGGCACTTCGAAAATTTGAGCAATCAGGTCTCATCAAACTCGGACAATCAGCTGTACATTCCGGTATTATGCTATTACAACAACGATTTCCTCCGGAAGAAGTACCAATCGATTTCATGGCCTTGCAAAAAAGACATGATCATGCACTGGACAAATTGGACTCCGTAATCACATATATGGAAACAGAGATGTGCAAGCAAAGATATTTGCTTGATTATTTCAGAGATGTTTCGAATACCATCACCACTTGTGGTTCATGCTCCTCATGTATAGTCAATGAAGATGTATCATTGCATGAACAAGACAACAAAGATATTTTTGTCAGACATTCTCTTTTACTGCAAATCCAGGAATTGAATGGATATTTTGGCAAAAAAACCATCATGTCTTGTATTCTTGGAGACGATAAGGATACAAATGTCAAAAAGTATCAACTACAACAATCAAAAGTGTTTGGTCGACTTCGCGGCTATGCAATGTTTTCTGTCAGAGATGCCTTTGAATCAATATTGGAAGAACATTTAGCCGAGAGTAGTCACGGAGATTATCCTGTGATTTCCATTACGGAAAAAGGAAAGAAAATATTGAAGGAACAGATAGTCCCTTTACAGATTAAACTTCGTTCAGATCCTCAAAAAGTATTGTTGAAGGCACTTGAAAAAGTAAGAGCTTCCATTGGAAAACAAGATCCAATGATACATACATATTTTACTGATGCTCTACTGGAATTGCTAAGTGGTACAAGACCAAACACTATTGAGGATTTGGTGAGTATTTGTTCGATTCCTAAAGATTTGGCCAAAACCTATGGTCCTTTATTCATTGCTGAAATATTGAATTCAAAAACTTCGCAAAACATGGAGTCCGATTTGTCTCCTACGGTTCGTATTACATATGCATTTATCAAACAAAATTGTTCTTTGGATGAAATTGCAAATTCTCGTAGCCTGACAATTGGTACAATCGCACAGCATGTTCAGCAATTGATTGAGTCAGATTATGAAAAGGAATGCTCATATCTGATTTCAAAAGAATTACTTAGAGATATGTCCAAACTGTATAATCGCATGCCATTTGCATTGCTAAAACAATATAGATCTGAACTTGGTGATGGCTATGAGTTCGCGGAATTGAGAATCGCTTTGGCTTTGATAAAAAAAGGTGTCAGAGCATAAGATCATGCATTCAGTTGTTGAATCAAATGCATCATTCTATTGGCTGTGAATTCCCATGAATGATTTTTTTCAATAAATGATCTGGCTTTTTCCCCCAATTCTTTCGATACAATCGGATTATCCATCAAATTGAAAATCTCCAGGATCCATTCTTCTTTTGTAGAGCAAATAATGAGTCCGTCTTCCCTCTTTGCCAAGATGCCTTCTGCTGAAACAGGTGATGCGATAACGGGCAAACCGGCTGACATTGCCTCAAGGATTTTTATGCGAATTCCTCCGCCCACAAATAGTGGTGCAATATATATCGAGGCTTTATTGAGTTCTACATTGATATCTTCAACATATCCTTTTCCAATGAGTCCGGGAATCATTCCATTCCTATAGTGTTCGGGCATATGCTTACCAAGCAAGACCAATTCAATAGAAAATCGTTTTTGGATTTCAGGTAAGATCTCTGCAATGAACCAGTCCAATGCTTCCACATTATGAACCCAATCATAAGTCGTGGCATGTATCAAACCATGAATTGATTTGGTCACATGTATGGGCTTGAATATTGCTGTGTCAACTCCAACGGGAATATATGATGCAGAAATAGCAGAATGAAAAGATGATATTTTTTCAACATCAGATTCGGTAATCATAGCCAAATGAGTAGCCTTTGAGCAGAATTCGATTTCCATATTGAGAAGCTTCTTTGCTTGCGATTGGATAAACCATTTTCGAGGATCAAACTTGGAAAGTCGATCGGCATATCGTTCCCAAATCACATGTTCTATATTGTGCATTCTGACAATGCATGGTATATCTGCAAGTTCTGAAGCAAATAATCCGATCTCTGCCATGGCCGTATGATCACATAAGATTGCATCAAATGATTCCTTTTGCAAGGCGAGTTTTATGGCATGTTTAAGTTCGAGAGATCTATGTTTTCTGATATATAGAGGTGTCTGATTATCAAATAATGATGTGAGAATTGCGAGTGGCGTATTTCGGGTATTATGTAGAATACATGAGCATTTTGCTCCGGTATATTGCTCAAAACTCTGGATTTGTTGCTCACTTGGCATTGTATGAACTAGACAAAATACATGTACTTCACATGAAGAAGACACCAAGGCCCGAGTCATATTGGCAATGCTGATTTTCCCACCATCACTGAGAGGAAAAGGAAATTGAGGCGATAATTGCAGTATCTTCATTGAAAATTAAGGAGATACAAATGTAGTGTAACACTTTTTATTCTGTTTTGTCATTGTGAAAACTATCTGTAATTTTGATGTCAAAGCAGCATAATCGTATCCTAATTTACACAATAAAGGTACTTAAAATGAATAGATCTATGAGACTATTGAAGATCTTGACTCCACTTTGCATGTTCATGGTTTCCTTGACATCGCATAACTCGGTTCAAGCTCAATCTCATCGTGCGCCGGAGAATAATCCGCCACAGATCACCGGTAAAGGTTCAAATGTAAAAACCCCTACCACCCAGAAAGTCTTGGTTGCCTATAGCCATGGAGACCCAACAGTTGAGGAGCAATATACACTTGAGCTCATGAATAGAGCCAGAGCCAATCCAAATGCTGAAGGCATCCGTTTGGTTGATATACCTGATCCAGATGTGCAAAGTTCAATCGGATTTTTCAGCATCAGCAAAAGTCTTGTAAAATCTCAATTTGCCACTTATCCATCAAGACCACCATTGGCATTTCATCCAAAGTTGATTGATTGTGCTCGTGGACATTCAAAAGACATGAGAGACAATGACTTCCAATCACATTCAGGGTCGAATGGAAGTTCCATGACCAATAGAATAAATGGTGTTGGTTATTCAGGATGGACAGGAATTGGTGAGAATGTGTTTTCTTATGCCAAGAATATGTGGCATGCACATGCCGGTTTCAATATTGATTGGGGCGCAGACAATCAAGTCACTCTCGGTCACAGAAAGAACATCATGAATTATGAAGGTGCTCTGTATACTGAAGTTGGTGTTGGTGTCATGGAAGACAATAATCCGAGTACTCAAGTTGGAAAATATATTGTCACCCACAACTTTGGTGCACGTGGTGATAAATATGTGACAGGCGTAGCTTACAAAGACAATAATAACAATGGTTTTTATGATATGGGCGAAGGCCTTGCAGGAATCAAAGTTGAATTGTCCAAAGGTAATTTCTTTGCCACTACTTCAACTTCCGGTGGTTATGCAATTCCTGTTACAGGATTAACAGGTTCAGTCACCGTAACAGCTACAGGAGCAGGTCTTGGCGGTGTTGTCACAAAAACGGTATCACTCCAAGGTCAAAATGTCAAAGTTGATATCACATCAGCTCTTCCAGGCATGGTATCACTCATCACTCCACCACATGAGCAAACAGAAGTTTCAAAAGATATAAGCTTTGCTTGGTATAAAAGTTTGGGTGCGAATACATACAACTTCGTACTCGCAGACAATGAAGCATTTGATTCTCCAATTCTTAATATTGAAACAACTGATACTTCCAAAGCAGTATTTGAAACATTGAAAAATGCAAAAGACTATTACTGGAAAGTTCGCGCTAAAACGCAAGCAGGTTGGGGTGATTTTTCAGAAGTATTTATGTTCCAAATCAGAATCTATCCAAAAGATTGTGAGATTCTGTATCCAAAAGAATTCGAAGCAATTTATCGAGACACAGTTTCTTTGACTTGGAAGAAGAATGATCAAACAGCAAAGCGCTATTGGATTCAGCTTGCCGGTAATGAATACTTTGAAGATATCTTGCTTGAAGATTCAAATATTGTTGACACTTCGAAGAAGATTACCGTTGATTATGACATGACTTATTATTGGAGAGTGAAATCCTTCAATGGAGATTTGTGGAATGAATTCACAGATCCGGAAATCTTCTATACCGTTCAAGTACCAGCAGGTATCGTTCCTGTTTCCCCTGTAGATGGATTTGCAACTGCCAATCGAAATATTCGTTTTATTTGGCGCAAAGACTATATGGATACAGAAGAATTGAAAAATAATCCATTCCTCCCAAAAGGTCTGTATTATTGGTTCGAATTGGCAGAAGACAAAGATTTCACAAAGATGTTCAAGCAGGACTCCTTAATTCGTGATACCTCCATTTTTGTTGGAAACTTGAAAGTTGGTCAGACTTATCATTGGAGAACAAAAGCATATCATGAAATGGGATATGGTCCTTTTGGCGTAACAAATTCTCTCACGATATCATCCCCTTCTTCAGTTCAAGAAGATTTGCTCCGTTCAGGAATCACAATGAGTTCGATTGATGGTGGTTTGCTCCTTACATCTGCTCAAGAAGAAATGGAAATTACCATCTTCACCATTGATGGTAGATCATTGGGATCGGTCAAGGCGCAAGGCAAGCATTTCATACCATGCGATCAGCAAGGAATGAATTATGCGCTCATTCGATTGCGAAATGCGCATCATATGATACCAATCAGTTGTATCAAATAAATGAAAGCCCTCAAGTACAAAACTTGAGGGCTTTTTTATTGTTGGTCAAGATATCGTTGATATAAATCCGGTCTTAACTTTTTTGTTTTTTCCTTTGATTGATTCAATCGCCAATTATTGATGAGTGCATGATTACCGCTTCGTAAGACATCTGGTACTTCCATATCCCTGAAATTGGCGGGTTTTGTATAATGAGGACAATCCAATAATCCATCATTCATGAATGCATCAGTCAATGCGGATTCAGCATCACCTAAAACTCCCGGAATGAGTCGCACAATTGCATCAGTCATGAGTAAAGCAGGCAATTCACCACCGCTTAGTACAACATCGCCAATCGAAATTTCACGAGTGATCAATGTATCGCGAACACGCTGATCAATTCCCTTATAATGTCCAGCGAGTATGATGATATTCTGTTTCAATGACAATTCATTTGCCATTTCTTGATTGAAAACAGGTCCATCAGGACTGGTATAGATTATCTCATCATAGTCTCTTTCACTCTTTAATTGTTCGATGCAATCAAAGATGGGCTCGCATTGTAAAATCATCCCAGCTCCACCACCGAATGGAGTATCATCGATATGCTTATACTTCCCTTTTGCATAATCATGGAGATTATGTGTGAAGATCTCTACGAGTGACTTCTCTTGAGCTCTTTTAAGTATGCTCGTTTCAAGAGCGGATACGAAAATGTCCGGCACAGCAGAAATCAAATCTATTCGAATGATGGGCATAATATCAACCAAGTTGTCGAAAAAGATGAAGGAGATATGGCGCTTGACTTGTTATGATATACAGAAAAAAGAATACCAAGAAAGCATCCCACATTGTTTTTGTGCGAAGTCTCATGCCGGTTGCCAATACTGATGCAGAGAATACAATGCTTATGATGATTGGATCGGGCGTCTCATGAAGAATCATAAAGACATATATCGTTGCAAGTATTGGCGTGCAAATCATGATGATCCAATCGCTGAATCCTCTTCGATGCATGAATTCAGCAAAGTACCCAAACCAATACACAATCCCGGACAATAATGGAATCAAGAGACCGAAGGCATGGAGTAATCCAATCTGATAATCACCATTCAGAAAGCCATAGCAGAATCCAAAGAGAAGCCCTCTGAACACAGTAGAAAAAAACTTGCTGTCCAGTGCATTAGGGATGATGCCGATTGCAGATGGATGAATTGTCAAAACGGAAATAAGCAAAGAGATCATGATAGGATACATGATCAATGAAGGTATGAAATATGCACAAGTCAATACAATCAAAGCGCCATAGAGTCCGAATGAAACTTCATGATTCAACATGAAATATCTCGATTCAGAAAGTAATGAACGCTTTTGAGTTGATGATGTGATTAACAAGAAATCAGTCCTTTTTTTCTTGCAATGAAACAATATGATTCAATACATGCTCTTTCATGGCATTTTCCACTTCTTCATGGGCAGTGCCTTTAATCATATGAGCCAATTGAGGACAATAACTGGCATAATTAGCTCCATTGTCATAACGGCGAATAAGGATATCGTAGTCCGCCGGATTGGTGCTTGTATATGTTTCCATGTCAATACTCCGAATTATCGTAAAAACTTAAGGTGTCAACCGACAAAATTACGGTAATTACCCGTAAATTTGTTGTAAATACCTATTCATCTTCAATGATTGTCATGAATACTCTCAAAGCATATCTCGGGGCAGGTTGTTTTTCTATTAGATACTTCCCCATTTTTACATGCATTTTTCTGCTTTTTGCTCAATCGACATATGCGCAGAACAGATATTCAATGGTAAGAATACCTGCAAGTGAAGTCAAACATATGCAAGATCTCTTCGATCTTGGTGTGGATGATGATCATGGAATTCGCAAAATCAACGGATACTATGAATGTATCATCAGTGATCATGCAAAGAAGCAACTCCGTTCCGGAAATATTACTGTTGAAACAATTGTTGAAGACATGGAATCATTTTATGAAGCGCGTTTGAACACAGATTATACTCGCTTCATGAAGGAATTGAATCAGGGATCAATTCTTGCTCCAAAGAATTTTGTATCGGGTACAATGGGTGGATATTATACATACGAAGAGATCCAACAACAGATGTCACGCATTGCACAATTCGCGGGTGTATCATTTATCAAGAGTGATACGATTGGGACATCTCATGAGAATAGACCAATCATTGCTTGGATATTTGGAAAAGACCGTGATGCTAAAAAACCACGCACTCTTCTGACTTCATTGCATCATTCTCGTGAGCCGGGTGGAGCGACAACGCTTTTATATTTTTTATGGGATTTATTCGAAAGAGCAAAGCAGAATGATCCGGAAGCACAGTATCTACTCAATGAAAGAACGCTAGTGATTGCTCCATGCATCAATCCCGATGGATATGCATTCAATCAACAGCAGAGACCCGAAGGCGGTGGACTCTGGAGAAAAAACAGAAAAATTATCACGAATGATATATTTGGTGTGGATCTCAATCGTAATTATGGTCCTGAATCTTTTTGGAATGCCAATAATGGTGGCTCATCAACAGATCCAAAGAGTGATACTTATCGAGGGGAGGCGCCATTCTCCGAACCTGAAACACAAGCCTTGCGCAATCTCATAGATTCCTATGTATTTGGTTGCATTCTCAATTATCACACCTATAGTAATTTGCTTATCTATCCCTTTGCCTCACTTAGTCAGGAAACAAAAGACTCTGCAACTTTCCGAGGATTCTCGGCTGATGCAACCAGATTCAATGCCTATTCCGCAGGAAGGGATCTCGAAACGGTCGGCTATACTACCAGAGGGAATTCAGATGATTGGGCATATCATGCACATGATGCACTCGCATTCACGCCGGAAGTCGGTGCGATCACCGATGGTTTTTGGCCTTCCCCACTGCGCATCATTCCTCATGCACAAGAAAATCTACACATGAATTATCAAGCATTATGGAGCTCAGGTTCGAATCTTTGCATCAGACTTGCTGAGGTAAAGATAGATTCACTGCAAGATCCAATGAAAGCTAATGGATCATTGGAAATCGATGTGCAGAATATCGGCAGACTCAATCTTGAAGAACAATCCATTGTGATTGTGAAATCTCTCCGAGAAGATATCAAACTCATTGATAGCATCATCACCATTCCAAGTATTGCATCAGGAGAACGCATCAAACGCTTTCTTCAATATGAAGTCATGAACAATTATAGAAATGGAGATCCTGCCAGATTCCTTGTCACCAGAGTACAGCATGGAATAGCAAGAACAGACACTGCGATTGTATCGCTGTATCTTCCAACTGTGTTTTCATTATTCACAAAAGCGAGCGATACTCTCTCTTTTAGTAGGGATCAGTGGACTGCCACAATGCTGAAGGATGGTTCGGTAATGTTGGAAGATAGTCCCGGAAAACAATATATTCCCGAATTCAACAATTATGCAGAGTATTCTTCTGATATTAATTTGAATCAATTCCGACAAGTATCCCTTCAATTTGAAACTCGCTGGAATATTGAACCCTTGGGTGATTTTGGTGTTGTGCAAATAAGCACTGATCAAGGAAATAATTGGTCATTCCTTCGTACCTCACGAATGGTGAAAGGTAGTGGTATTCAAGGCGGAAAGCAAGAGGCAATCGGTTTCGGATTTCAAGGAAATATGCCTGAATGGGAATTTCAAAAAGCTGATCTTACTCCATATCTGAACAGTAAAGTACGCTTCAGATTCGGCATGCTTTCAGATCGTGGTGCTGAATTCGATGGTTTTGCCGTGAAGAATGTGAGAATGATCGCCTATGCCGATTCTTTCAGTTCCATAGATGATGCTAATTTGAATCAGTTGCATGTAGAAGTATTTCCATTGCCAGCACAAGACATTGTCTATCTCAATCTCTCAAGGAATGAACAATCTTCACCACTCAATGTATCTGTATCAATTCATGATCAAGTGGGGCGTGAAGTGATTCCATCGCAAGATGACATTCTCTATGAAAAGGATATGATCATACCAATCGATTTTAGTGCATTGTCTGGCGGCATATATGTGGTGCGCATCAAGAATGGATTTGGTGATGTTCAAAGTGTCACTGTTCCGATCATTCGATGAGTAGTTATTCTCAAATAAAGAAATCCTGGATTACAAGATTCATATTTGGTATCACTCTTTGCGTTTTTGGGATCATCATGGATGTCACTTTCTTACAAATAGAAGGTCAACCAATGACATTGATGATACTTCTCCTCGGTATGATTACATCTGAGGAATTGCGCGGTGGATCATATGCAACTATGGGTTTTTCCATTGATTCATATATGTTGAAGGAGTTTGGTACCGGCTTATTCATGGGAATTGTACCAATTATCTTTCTTATTGTTTTGTATTCAATGAATGCATGGATAGACCTCAAATGGAATTCACAATTTGAAATGGCATCTATTCTTCCTATCATTTCATTTGCCATCATTGAAGAATTGATTTTTCGAGGAATCATTTTTCAGGCTCTTGTTGAGAGATTCGGCATGATTACAATATCTCTCTTATTCGCATTATTATTCAGCATGGCACATCTTGCAAATCCCAATTTCGAGCCAATTGCAATGTTGAATACATTTCTCGTTAGTCTTGTCTTCTCTTATTCTTGGTATCATACGCGTGGTTTGTGGCTACCGATTCTTTTACACATTTCGTGGAATCTCATGCTATATCTCATGGGAATGACATTAAGCGGAATGGTATTGAAAAATTCATTGTACTTAACCTCCCTATCAAGTGATATTCCAACACCTTGGCTGAATTCGTATTATGGAATTGAGGGAACGGTATATTGCACAATCGTATTGATTCTCTTTTTCCCTATCATACAAATGCTTCCACAATCACCAATCAGAATGGCAGAACTATTTCGTTTGAATTATGCCATCAATGATGCATCCTCTACAGGAGAAGTGTATGAAGACTAAATTGACATCCGGTAAACAAAAGACAATACTGAACATCATATTTCCAATTATCATGATCTTCGCGCAGCAAGATACAATGCATGCACAATGGGTAATGATGCGTTCCGATGCTGATTCTCTCGTGCAAATAGGTGCCGTGATGATTTATAATATGGAATTCGATGCCGCTTCAGCTTTATTCGGAAAAGTGATTGACATGTATCCAAAGCATCCCGCTGGTTATTTTTTGGATGCAATGGTTGAATGGTGGCGCATACAAGCCGATAGAAGAAAGAAAAACAATGATGAAATTTTTCTCAATAAATGTGGTCAAGTGATTGTTCTTTGTGATGAATTGCTCGAAGCAAATCCAAAAGATCTTTCGGCATTGTTTTTCAAAGGCGGAGCTCTTGGTTTTCGCGGACGATATTATGCGGGCAGAGAGTCATGGATCAAAGCAGCTGATGATGGACATGTGGCATTCAAAATACTACAACAATGTCAGCAACTCGCACCCGGCAATCATGATATCATGCTTGGAACAGGTGTTTACAATTACTATGCATCAGCATTACCTGAGCAATATCCTGCATTGAAAGCAGTTATGATGTTTCTACCCAAAGGTGATAAAAATCTTGGCATCATGCAATTGCAGGCCGCAGGAAGAGGCGCCAGATATGCCGCGACCGAAGCAAAGGTATCATTACTCCAAGTCTGGTATCAATTTGAAAAAAATGCTTTGGAAGCATTACCCGTTGCCATGGATCTCTATACAAGATATCCCAAGAATCCCTATTTCCACAGATATGTCGGTCGCTGTCAAGTACAACTCGGCATGTGGAATGAAATGGAGCAAACTTGGAGAAATATCGTCAATAGATGCATCAGCAAATCTGTAGGTTATGATCAGCAAACTGCCCGCGAGGGACTGTATTATGTGGGGCTTGCACTCATGTACAGAAAACAACTTGATTCTGCCCTCACCTATTTTTACAAATGCGATGAGGCCGGACGATTCCTTGATGAAGATGTATCAGGATTCACCATCAAAGTCAATTTGAAGATTGGAAATATCTATGATATTCAAGGCAAAAGATCTCTTGCCATTGAACAGTATAAGAAAGTTCTGAATTGGGATGATAGACAAAATTCCCATGATGAGGCGAAGCGATATATAAAATCACCATTCACTTTTTGAATCGGAGTCAACCCGTGAGTGAACAATCAGCATTTGAGAAATGGACATTACTTGCACAAAAAGAATTGAAAGGGAAATCACCCGAAGATTTGACCAAGCATACAGCTGAGAATATTCCTATTCAACCTGTGTATTCGGAACAGCATCTGCCCAATGAGTTCGATGCAAATGCAATGCCCGGCATATTTCCCTATGTGCGGGGTCCTTATGCCACGATGTATACAAATAGACCTTGGACAATCAGACAATATGCAGGATTCTCAACTGCTACTGAATCAAATGCTTTTTATAAAAGAAATCTTGCTGCCGGACAAAAAGGATTATCTGTTGCATTTGATCTTGCCACACATCGTGGATATGATTCGGATCATCCTCGCGTGGTTGGTGATGTTGGAAAAGCAGGCGTTGCGATTGATACGGTTGAAGACATGAAAACCCTTTTTGCCGGCATTCCGCTTGATGCAATGTCTGTCTCCATGACCATGAATGGCGCTGTGATTCCAGTTCTCGCAATGTTCATTGTTGCCGCTGAGGAACAAGGCGTAACAATGGACGCACTTTCAGGAACGATTCAAAATGATATTCTGAAAGAATTCATGGTGCGCAATACATTCATTTATCCTCCCGATCCATCAATGCGCATCGTTGCAGATATCATTGAATTCACCAGCAAGTATATGCCCAAATTCAATAGCATCAGCATCAGTGGCTATCACATGCATGAAGCCGGGGCAAGTGCCGTACAAGAAATTGGATATACGATTGCAGATGGTTTGGAATATGTGAAAAGCGCGCTTGATCGTGGTTTGCATATTGATGACTTTGCACCGCGCCTCTCATTTTTCTGGGGCATTGGCATGAACTTCTTCATGGAAATTGCCAAGATGCGCGCAGCAAGAAAATTATGGGCTGAGGAGATTACAAAGTTCAATCCGCAAAAGCAAAGTTCATTACTTCTCAGAACGCATTGTCAAACATCCGGTTGGTCGCTCGCCGCTCAGGATCCATATAATAATGTGATTCGAACGACTATCGAGGCGATGAGCGCGATTCTTGGTGGTACTCAATCTTTACATACAAATTCATTTGATGAAGCTCTTGGTCTTCCCACCGATTTTTCGGCACGCATTGCTCGCAATACACAATTGATATTGGCTGAAGAATCCCACATCACCGATGTGGCCGATCCACTTGGTGGATCCTATTATGTTGAATCACTCACTGATTCGCTCTATCAAGAAGCCAAGAAAATCTTGTCAGAGATTGATCAAATGGGTGGTATGACAAAGGCCATTCAGCAAGGTATTCCCAAGAGACGCATTGAGGAATCAGCGGCGAGAAGACAAGCCCTGATCGATCAGAAAAAAGAAATCATCGTCGGCGTGAATAAGTATGCACCCGAACAAGAAATGGATGTGGATGTATTGGACATTGACAATACAGCCGTTTTACATTCCCAAGTTCAATCTCTTGAGAAGATCAAAAGCGAAAGGAAATCTGAACTTGTAGAGGAATCACTGGCATCTATCCAAGAGATTGCTCAATCAGGCAAAGGAAATTTGCTGGGAGCTGCAATCATAGCCGCAAGACATCGTGCAACATTGGGCGAGATTTCCGAAGCGATGGCAAAAGTATTTGGTCGTTATGAACCAACAGTGTCATTGATCAGCGGTGTCTATGCTTCATATAATCAAGACAATTCAGGATTTGCCATGGTGCAGGACGAAATAATCGCTTTTGAACAAAAGCATGGAAGAAGACCACGCATCATGGTGGCAAAACTTGGTCAGGATGGTCATGACAGAGGAGCACATGTTATAGCAACAGGTTTTGCGGATGCCGGTTTTGATGTTGATCTCGGACCACTCTTTCAAACACCTGAAGAGGCCGCTAGACAAGCCATTGAAAGTGATGTACATGTGATTGGCGTGTCAAGTCAGGCAGCAGGACATAAAACGCTCATTCCCCTATTGATTGAATCACTCAAACAACAAGGCGCTGGTGATATCATCGTGATTGCAGGTGGCGTGATTCCAACAAAAGATTATGATGAATTATATGCTGCAGGGGTGAAGGCGATATTCGGTCCCGGAACAAATGTAACAGAAGCCGCGATGAAAGTGGTGCAACTGATCGAATAATACACCAAAAAAAGTGGCCTCCCGAAGGAGGCCATTAACATTTACGCTGAGATTTTTACGAGCAGATCGACCACTCTGTTTGAATAACCCCATTCATTGTCATACCAACCAACCACTTTCACAAGATTACCCATAGCCATTGTGGAATCGGAATCGAATATGCAGGAATGCGGATTTCCGATGATGTCAACCGATACGAGTGGATCTTCGGAATATTCCAAAATACCTTTCAAATAGGAATCAGCGGCGGATTTCATCGCAGCATTGATTTCCTCTTTGGTCACTTCTCTACTCAAGATAGCCGTAAAATCTGTGACCGATCCATCAGGTGTCGGTACGCGGAATGAGAATCCATCCAATTTTCCTTTGAGTTCGGGAAGAACTTCGCCAACTGCTTTAGCAGCACCGGTTGTAGTTGGGATGATGCTCACCGCCGCGGAGCGCGCTCTGCGAAGATCTTTATGCGGGAGGTCCAAAATGCGTTGATCATTCGTATATGCATGAACAGTAGTCATATATCCCTTCTCGAGGCCGAATGCATCATTGAGTACTTTCACCATGGGCGCAAGACAATTTGTTGTGCAGGATGCATTGGAAAGAACGGTTTCGGTACCTGTCAATGTATGATCATTCACACCGAGTACAACCGTTCTGTCAAGAGCATCTTTTGCGGGTGATGTCAAAATCACCTTTTTGGCATGCTTCAAATGTTTTGATAATTGTTCTTTGGAGCTGAAGACGCCTGTTGATTCAATCACACAATCTAAATCAGACCAAGGAATTGATTCGATGGACTTTTCCGCGCTAATCACGATTGTACGACCATTTACGGTGATTGATGAATCATTGGCTGTTACTTCACCGGAGAATCTTCCGTGAACAGAATCAAATTTGAGTAGATGAGCCAATGTTTTGGCATCTGTGAGGTCATTGATACCAACAATCTCAATAAGATCGGGTCTGGCGGCGGCCACTCTGAACACTAAACGCCCGATGCGTCCAAAACCATTGATTGCGATGCGAATTGCCATGGATTGAAAAACCAAAAAATGAACAAAATGGAAAGCATGCTAATTTACGAATTCGCAATGCCTTGGAAAACTACTGGGAAAAATATTCGGATTCTGTAAGAATCGAGTGATTTTCCTGTAATTTTGCCTTTGAACACGCGATAATACACTTTAATTCCCGAAACAATGGCCATACATCCACTCCTTGCAAATGCTGTTGATTTTGAGCTCAGATTTTGTCTTGAAGTCCTGAAATTGGAATCTTTCCATCTTGGGTATTCTGAAACGGAACTTGATATCATCGACTCTCTTCCCGCTTTGCGTTCTGCTCAAGCAACGTATACGCAAAGCATCGTGGATTGGATGCCTGTCGAAGCCAAAACAATATTGGATGTTGGTTGTGGTATCGGAGATGTGGATTTGGCGCTTGAAAAAGCAGGTTTCATCGTGCATGGTTTATCACCTGAAAAGCAGCATCAACCCTATTTCAGGAATTCGCATCCGGAGAGCAAGTTCATTCATTCAGGAATAGAAACTTATATTCCAACAATGAGATATGATGTATTGCTCATGAGCGAATCGAATAATTATTTCACCTTGCAAGATGGAATGTCTGCCATCGAGCGATGTGTCAAGCCAGGTGGACATGCCATCATTTCAGGTTTTTTTAGAACGAGTGATCATACCTTGATCAATACGAATATGGTTTATCGCACTGATTTCGAGAAAGAATGCACTCGCCGTGGATTTCGGATCCTCAGAACCGAGAACATGAGTCAGAGAATCATACCGACTTTGCGATTTACAGAATCCTTATTCCGCAATTATATGCTCCCTACATTACGGATTGTGCAGGATTTGATGCTCGGTTTTTCCCCGACATTACGATTCCTGTTGGGAACGGTTTTCAAACGCATGGGTAATTTCTTGGAAATACTCGAGAAATGGTATGATGCCAATTTGAGTGAGGGATTCTTTCGTGAGAATATGACATATCACACGTATTTGATCCAAGTACCGGGGAAAGAGTGAGACTTGTATTTGTGATATTCTCATTCATGTTTTGGATTGGTCATGTACTCATGGCGCAAGATTCCATTCATACAGACAATGTTATCGCAGAAACAAGCATTGCTGCAATCAATGCAAATGAAACTCCCGCACCATCCCCTTTCATTGCGCCTTCTGAATTCACCTATGCAGGACAAGAGCGCATAACTTTGATGGGCTCTCCACCATTTCGTGAGACTACAATCAAGACCACACCATTTGCTGTATTGACTGGAACATATGTTGCGGCGATCACTGCTTTGCATATTTATCAAGTAAATACCATTTGGGATTCCACGACCACATTTCGCGTCATCGAAGACGGTGATTATGGATTATATGTCGATAAATTGGGTCATGTCTGGGGTGGCTATATGAATGCCTATATTCTCTCTGAATTCTTGATGGGATCCGGATTCAGTCATGATGCTGCGACACATTGGGGAGCTGCGATGTCTTTGGCTTATCAGTCTTATGTAGAGATACTCGATGGATTCGGAACCGGCTGGGGATTTTCTCCATCGGACATGTATTCGAATGCACTTGGAATTAGTTATTTCCTAGGACAGCATTATGTTCCCTTTCTGCAGAATTTCACGCCCAAAGCAAATTATATTCCGCCTGCATGGTATGGTGGCAAAGCGCGCGATCAATCATCTTCATTCATAGATGATTATAGTGGATATACATTCATGCTGAGCGCAAATGTGAATAATCTATTGCCGAAAGAGCTTGATCCTTATTGGCCTGATTGGCTTAATATCGGTGTTGGATATACGGCAAGAAATCTCACATATAAAAATGGTGACAGGAAATATCTCATTGGTTTAGATATTAATCCGGCGATGGTTTTTCCTGATGGTGGTACTGAGTGGAATTGGTTCAAGCAATCTTTGAATTATATTCTGCTTCCCTTGCCAATGTTGGAACTCAGTCCTGATGGTCCTCCTGTCTTTCGACTGATGTACCCTTTTCAATTTTCGATTGGTTCCATCAATTTTTAAGGAGTATGCAATAAACTATGGAATGTCTCGTTTAACCACTCCGCTCTGTTATTGGGGATGAAATGGTCTCGACGGGGTGAATGCAGTACGAAGAAGCATGCCGAGCTACGCTGGTGGAGCTCGTTAATACAACTGGCGAAATCATATGTGGCAACACTATGAACTACCGTTTAGCTGCCTAATTTTATTAATTAGAGCCTAAACCATCTGACCATCGTTCGCTCCTTGGCGATGAATCGGGTGTCACTTTAGAGGAGCTGCTTTTTGGACATTGGGTTTGTACCAAAATTAAGATTACTACTCATCGTGCAATAGGCCTGTCATCCGGCGTACGATTGCATTAAATTCATTGAATGACTGAGCATGGAGAGGCTTCGACTTCAGCACTTCGGACGCGGGTTCGACTCCCGCCATCTCCACAACCCTATGGTTGTTAGGACAAATTTTACCGATAATTACATCTCGTAGTTATCGGTTTTTTTGTGGGTAATTGAGTTTGTAGGATTTCATCAATACATTGAAAAATAACAGAGTTACAGTGTCACAGTAGTGTGAGGATTGATTGGTGTAACAGTCTCATCATCACAGTTTTTCTTCTCATTGTAGTTCCATTCATCCATTGTATTGATGTTTACGGTATTTCTACTTGATATTCTCTTAGGTTTTGTTCTCATACAGTATGTATTATTCTTTTACTAACTGTATAGTATATCAGTAGTTATAGTAGTATTACCGACCTCATTTCACCATCAAATTTCCTTCCGATTATATTCATATTTCCGTTTCAGGGTGGTCAGAGAGAAGGATGAGAAAAGTGGTAAAAAGTGATACCTTTTTCTCATTTCTCAAAAAAGGTAGAAAATTCCCCTACAAACAAGGACTGGTATGGGTTCTTGGGTTTCTGAAAAACCACTTACAGATGTGTTTTTGACCTCTTTTTGACCATAATTTAATAAACTAAAACCCTTTTTGGAGGTAATATGACAACGAAATTGAACATTTCGTTCATTTTGATTTATAGTAAACCAAAGTTGGACGAGACTATTCCGATTTATATGAGGATTACTTATTCGAACAAATCAGTTCAATATGCACACCGAGCGAAGTCGAGTGCACACCGAGCGAAGTCGAGGTGGGGAGTTGTATATAATGGACTCTCGTCTCGGCTTCGCTCGACGAGGAGTTTTTGACCAGAACCGAGGGGATAAAGGTTTAATCAACCACACAATGTCTTCATCATCTCCATTAATTGACCATATAGGATTTTTGCTTCTTGATGCAACTCTGCATTGTCCTTAATTGAATCCAGCATGGGTAGCATGTCTATGGTGGCGATATGTGTTATGCCGGCATCTTCATAGATGGAAATTCTGCATGGCATCATGACAGAAAAAAGTGGGAAATGAGTGAGCATATTTGAGGCGAGTGAAGCTCTACAAATTTCAAAGACCCATACTTTTCTTTCTATTGGAAAACCTTTTCCTTCAAGAATAGTTTGAAAATCATAATGATGCAGAATTGAGAAACCGGACTTGGGTACCAATTCTTGGATTTCCGAAATGATGGTATCAATTGATTTTTTGGTAGTAATGGAATGTAGCATGATGTTTCCAAATTACAATAAGAGTAAATAGACGGCCGCCGCGGCCCCGCTCATTCTTCCGCCATTGGTTGTCGCAATGATGGTTCCTGATGGCGAATTCCCTTTTCGTACTTTTGTGCCATCGATGAAAGCAATGATTCGACCGCTCGTGGAATTTCCTTCTCTCACAAAATTGCCGACAACAGTTGCGATGATTGTTCCCGACGGAGAATTACCTTTTCTGATGCGCTCACCATCTATGGTTAGGACTATTTCGCCGGATGGTGAATTTCCTCTTCTGATTCTGTTTTTGTCCATCATGAGAATGATTTGTCCCGATGGAGATTGTCCCATGCGCATGGTTTGTGCTTCAAGAGATTCGTTCATTATGAAAAGTGCGATGGCGCAAATGATGAAATACTTCATTCCTTCCTCCAATGTTTATTCAAAATAATATTCATGATTTCTTTTTCGATTGATTCAAAGCCAATGCTTCCCTTTGATTGCTTCCTTTTTCCATTGATAAATATTACTATTCCTTTCTGTGCTTGAGGACTCATATACATCAATGTATATGCACCATTTGCACGACCTATATGACCAATCCATGGAAGATCTTCCGCGAAGGGTTCTTGTCTTTCATTGATGAGATGACAAGCCAAACCCCAATCCCTGAATAAATTATCAAATTGATGAGAATTATTGTCACTCTTCGCCTTCCAACTTGACTTGAACATCATTGTTTTGATAGTTGATATTTTGGAATCAGATAGAAAAGAACGAAAAAATGTTGCTAGACCATGACTACTTACTCTCATTCCTGCTTGTGGCGAAAATCGAAGGACATTTCTTCCGGGTACATAGTCTGTGATTGAAGTAAAGATAGAATCATATGGCGCAGAATATGCATCAGCTTCAGGAATCCATGTATTGCCTTTCGGTAGATATTGCGGACTCAATGTGCTGTGCTCCGGAATTTCCTGCACGATAAAACCACCCGGAATCGCATAGCGATCAAGCAAACTTTTTTTTATCACCACATGAAATGGCTGTTGTTCAATTCTTTCAATGATATGCGCTAAGATTACGAAATTAAGATTCGTATAATGGAAATATGAACCGGGAATAACTTTTGCAATCTTCCCTTTTTTAGTCTTGATTGTTCGTGGCAAAAAATGATTCTTACCATTCAAGAACAATTCACTGAAATTAGGCATCTCCTGATCCGGATTGAGTGAATCTCGAAAGATTGCCTTTTTGGCCATTGTCAATACTTGCTTGGAATCCTGCAAAGTGGATGTATGATTCAAAAGCATGCGAGCAGTGATTGGCATATTTGAATATGCGGGATTCATAAGTTTGAAATTGAGATACATATTCACATCTTGATCAAGATCTACCTTCCCTTCTTCCACCAATTGGAGAAACGCTATCCCCGTAAACATCTTAGAAATACTAGCGATGCGAAGAAATGTTGAATCTGTGAATGGAATACTATCCAGAAATGCATGACCATAAGCAAATGAATGAAAACCATGCTTATCAAAAGTGACCACTGATCCACCAAGTACGCCATGGTGAGTTAAGATTTTTTGTAGTGAAGATGTGATTGATGCCGGGAATACCTCTCCCCTTTGAGACATCATAGTCTCTCTACTTGAAATAAATAGTATTAGTAATATTAGTAGTCTCATGGTCCCCCAAAATAAAAAAAGCGAGCCGATTAAATGACTCGCTTTTCAAAAACAAAAAGAATTATATCACATATTATAATGTAATTGCAAGATAAATGGAGATGCAGCTTTGTCATTGAAATTGAAAAGATTGATTCCAATCCCGGCTAGCATGCTCTTCGATATTTCATATTGACCTCCAATATTCAGACCATTCATCCAATGTTTACCGGTCATGATTTCACCCTTGACACGGATTTTGTCATTCAATACCGGATAATCCATGCCTGCCATGAAGCCGATGGTAGATTCACCAAACATGCTTTCATTTCCATAGTATACACCGGCATTTATATTTGCTTTTGCAAGCAATTTGTTTGCCGTCACTAAGCCATATAGATAGTATGAGTCATTTGAATTAAGATAGTATGTTGCTCCTACTGTAAGATTATGCTCAGAAGTTAACTCTTCTCTATGTTGTGCCGTTAAGCCATACCAAGTATCACCACTATTGTAATTCAATAAATTTAAACCCACTTCAGTGTTTTTATTGACACCATACATGCCATTCAGTTGGGTTCTGTCCAAATTATTTGTCAAAAAAGTATTGACTTGTAGATAAATATCGCCTTGCCCGGTTACCCTCGAATTTGGGATATTGAAATATGTCTGCTGTGCAATAAGATCTGTCGCACATATACACAAAAGGGCGAAAAAAAAGTGTTTGAGGTGTTTCATGGTACTTCCCATAATAAATGTAAAACAGGGGTTTTATAGTGAACCCCATCTGCTGCATGGCAAATGTAGTAAAAAACATGCTTTGATAAGAAAATATAAAATAGGATATATTTGGTCATGTATGATGAAGTTCTTAATTTAGACTAAGTCTAAATAAGTTTTAACCTTTAACTCTTATCATATATGCAATATTTCTTTTCCCTCGCCACATCAATTCTGCTTGCTGTTTTGATGATCGGTTGCTCCGATGATGGAGTGCAACCTATTGAAATTCCAACTAGTTATGATTCGACAGGCTATGCAAATGCCGTTGTTGCAGAGAATGTTCTCATCAAACAGCATCAAGATTTTGTAAACTTGCTAAAAACAGGCAGAACTAACGGTACTACTGTGGATTATGCCACAGCACTTACAACAATGCAAGCGCATCTCACTGAAGCGAATGATTCTCTTAAAGTTATATTTCCGGCATATCTTCAAGAATTGACAAAAGCTTCGGGTAATTCCTATGATCCATATGCTGCCAACCAAACTCAAGGCGGAACATATGGCGGATATCTCTTTGATGAAAATGGCTTGGAAATAGAGCAAATCTTGGATAAGGCATCATTCTTTGGCTTATTCTATCATAAAGCATCAAGAATGTCTGTTACTTCTGAATCCACGCATAAATTAATCCCCCTCTTTGGCGCAACTCCACGGTTTTCCAATAGTGACAGAACAACAAATTTCCCTGATATCCTTTCCGCTTCATATGCAGCCCGCAGAGATAAAAATGATGGAAATGGTCTATACACCGCATTCAAGAACAATGTGATTGCAATGCAAGCACATCAGAAAGCAGGTTCTGATTATACCAATGAGACATTATACGATAGAAAATCAGTGCTTCTCACATGGGAGAAAGCAATCTTGGCAACAGTAGTGAATTATTGTTTTTCCGCACATGCAAAATTCACGATGACCAATCCTCAAGCAATGGATCATGGTGCAGGACTCCATGCAGTTGGTGAATGCATTGGTTTCTTAGGTGGGTTGAAAGGCATTTCCGAAAAGAAAATCACGAATGCGCAAATTAATGACATACTCTCATTGCTCAAATCCAATAAACCTTCCGTATTTGTCACCGATGCTTTCACAAATGCTCCCGCATTACTTCAAGTGATTGCAAGAATCAAATCAATCTATGGATTCACAGATCAAGAGATCGAAGATTTCAAAGTGAATTGGGTCACAACTCAGAATAGACTATAATCATGAAACAAATAATCCTCATCTTAATCACGCTGATTCCGCTTTTCTCCTTTTTATCATGTGATGATCCGGCAGGTCCTGTCGGACAAGGTTATGATAGAAAAGCAATGCTTGAATTCACCGCAAAAAATACCATCATTCCACTCTATGGTGATATGTATCAAGCAGTGAAGAGCCATGATTCAACATTACAATTATTCGCGGAAAATCAGAATGAACAATATGCGCAAGAACTTCGCAATCGCTGGCGCATGATGGCTGAAGCATGGCAATATGTTGTGATGTTTGACTTTGGTCCTGCGCAAATGAGTGATGGTTCCCTCTTTCAGAATATCGGCACATTCCCTGCTTCAGGATTGAAGATTGAGTCCTTTATCAATGCGAAAGACACAAGTTTTCGAAATTTCGATAGAGATTCCAGAGGACTCTATGCTTTGGAATATATGATATTCAAAGATTCAGCTTCATTCATTCAATCAATCAATAATCAACCATTCAAACTAGCTTATGCGAAAGCCGTGAGCAGAAATATAGTAACGAGAGTTGAAACGGTATTGAATCAATGGCAAGGTGCTTATGGAACGGCTTTTATCAACAATGATGGAGCGCAGGCAGGATCTTCAATTTCTGATTTGTATAATTCATTTGTGTTTCACTTTGAAACTATGAAGAATTATAATCTTGGTTTGCCGATGGGCAAGAGAGCGGGTCAAGTGAATAGTGAGCCATCAAAAGTCGAAGGATATTATAGCGGTTATTCCACAGCATTGCTCAAAGCCAAATATACTGCACTCAGACATCTTTGGTTTGGCTATGCAAGACTTTCACTTGCCACTTCCCTTTCAGCAAATGGATTCAAAGAGTATATTCTTTCTGTTGAGAATGGTCCACGATTGGCACAAGACACGGAATTGCAATGGAATGTGATTGGTACAGGTATATCTACAATCGATGCACAAGTGCCGCTTCACACTATGATCATTGGTCAGTCTTCGCAATTGGAGCAGATCTTTTTGGAAATGACCAAGCATACGCGCTTCATCAAAAGTGAGATGTCATCTCTGCTTGGAATTTCAATTACCTATGCCAGTGGAGACGGAGATTGATTCTCCAATATCATGAATAGAATCAAGCATTTCCTTCATCTCCCGGCTTCTGCCTCAACCCTTGCATATTTTCGCATGGGACTGGGAATGCTCATTCTCATAAGTACGCTGCGTTTTATTCTTCTGGGTTGGATAGACATGCAGTATATCCAACCTAAGTTTCACTTTCCGTATTTCGGTTTAGAGTTCTTCTCAGCTCCTTCAACTCCCTTGATTTATGCAACATTTGGATTACTCATCATTTCTTCGATCGGCGTTATTCTAGGATATAGATTCAGAGTAATGTCATTGCTCATGTTTCTAAGC
>DBCJ01000036.1 GCA_002293005.1 Ignavibacteria bacterium UBA961
CCGGTTGCAGGATCAATGAAATACGGGAAAACCCAATGGGCCGGATAAAAATATTGTGCCTGAAAGTCGGCAAGAAATGGCATTCCATTGAACATGAATGGATTCCAAAATGGAATCTCTCCCTTTGCAGTCATGGATGCTCCAAAACTTGCCATGGGATATACATACTGTGAAATATCATCCCAGAAATAGGATGAACCAAAAAGAATATCCGAAAAGAATATCATTGTGGTGAGTATCGATATTCCAATGATGAGTGGCCAGGAATATGAACTTGAGGTGGTCGACTTTGTGATCATTCGAAAAGTCTCATGAATTGTTTGATTGAATGAATCGCAAAATACCCCTTGCAAACTCTTTTTCCAAAGGCTTCTCTTTTGTCATGAAGTGTTGAGAGAGTATTTTTGAATAACATTTGGAGATAATCATGACATTTGAGCAAAAAATCAATGAGGATTTGAAGGAATCCATGAAGTCGGGCGATAAGCTACGCCTGGAAACACTTCGTAGTTTACGCGCTTCTATCATTGAATTCAGTAAAAGCGGAACCGGTAAGGACATGTCCGAAGAAGATTCACAGAAGATTCTGTTAAATGCATCAAAGAAGAGAAAAGATGCGATTGAAATGTATAAGCAAGCTGGAAGACAAGATTTATTGGAAAAGGAAGAATCAGAACTTGCAATCATCGCAGCATATTTGCCCGAACAATTATCAGAATCCGAAGTTGTAGACGCACTAAAGTCGATTATTCAGCAAGCTGGTGCGGAAGGTCCGAAAGATATGGGGAAGGTGATGGGGCTTGCGATGAAAGAGCTTCGTGGAAAGGCAGATGGTACACTAGTGCAACAGTGTTTGAAACAATTGCTTCAACCCTAATCATGAAAAAACAATTTCTTCCCAGTAAAATGTGCGAGACATGCTCCAGAGAATTTGTCTGGCGAAAAAAATGGGAAAAAGTTTGGGATGAAGTGAAATACTGTTCTGAACGGTGTCGAAATGAGCGAAAACGAAAAAAGCCCTGAAATCAGGGCTTTAATGTTGTGGGCGAAGAGGGATTTGAACCCCCGACATCCTGCTTGTAAGGCAGGCGCTCTGGACCAGCTGAGCTATTCGCCCCCTCAAAAAGAGAGACAAAGATAGGGTATTTTTTCAAAAACACAAATCATTTTCTTTGCAATGATATTATCTCACTGCTTCAATGCGCTTTAGAGTCGGAATCCCAGCCAATAACCATCGCTCGACTCCGGCGCGAAGTGTCATTAATTGCATGGGACATTGTGCACACTGACCTAAAAATCGAACTTCAACCACGCCTATCTGATCTTCATAAGCCACGAATTCAATGTCTCCTCCATCTGCCTGTAAATAAGGTCTTACTTGGTCAAGGATACCTTGAATTTTTACTATGACTTCTTCTGTATTCATCAAAGAGTTATTGAAATTGTTTGTGCATTTCTTGATGCATGAGCATTCTTGCGTATCATTGATACAATGGAAGCAGTGATATCTCGAATGATATCACCTTGAGCCAAATACTCCGGGTTCAATACAACCGGAAATCCATTGTCACCGCCTTCTCTGGTGTCAATAGTGAGTGGAACGGCCCCAAGGAAGGGAACGCCGGAATCAGAAGCAACTTGCTCTCCACCACCTTTGCCGAAGATATAGTATTGTTTTTCAGGGGCATCCGGGGGCACGAAATAACTCATGTTTTCGATGATGCCGAGTATGGTCACATTCACCTTCTTGAACATGCTGATGCTTCTTCGAACATCTGAAACGGAAATTTCTTGAGGTGTGGTGACAATCACTGCTCCATCAAGTGGAACTCTTTGAGTTAGTGTTAATTGAATATCACCTGTTCCGGGAGGTAAATCAAATACGAGAAAATCCAAATCACCCCATGCTATTTGATCCATCAATGTGGTGAAATAGCCGGCGAGCATCGGACCTCTCATGATGGCCGCTTGATCGCGATCCATGATAAAACCGATAGATGCAATTTTGACGCCATATTGTTCGATTGGAAATCCAATCAAAGCACCTGATTCTGTCTTTTCAGCTTCCATCTGAGCTCCTGCGACGCCATACATCGTAGGAATGCTCGGTCCATAAATATCTGCGTCAAGAAGTCCGACACTAGCACCTCTTTGTGCAAGTGAAGCCGCTAGATTTGCAGCTATTGTGGATTTTCCTACTCCACCTTTTCCGGATGATACTGCAATGAGATGCTTTACAGTTGGGAGCACATTTGGATTTGTAGCTCTTGGAGTGATGATCTCACGAACATAAATTCGAATTTCATACCCTTCCGAGATGGCAAGAATCTTTTCGCGAATCTCATCTTCAATTACTTTGGCAATCCAATGTACCGGTGGATATAATTCTATATACACAGATATGGACATGCCTTCGATTTCTATCGATTTTATTGCATTGAGGTCTTTGAGCGTGATTGCCAAATCAGGATCTAAAACGGAATCTATGGCTTCGCGAATAATCTGTTCATTCATGTGTTTCGGTATTGTTTGGTTGACAAAATTCCATTAATACTCCGCCAGTTGAACTCGGATGTAAAAATGCGATTTGCATATCATGTGCACCGGGAACCGGTATCTGATTGATGAGTCTAATGCCATGTTTTTCAGCATGCGACAAATCATCTTCAATTGCATTTGATGTGAATGCTATGTGGTGAATTCCTTCGCCTCTTTTTGCTATGAATTGCGCGATGGGTGAATCATCGGAAATTGCGGCAGTGAGTTCAATCAAAACACCATTGAGTGAGAATGATGCTATGCGAACTTTCTGCATTTCGATTGTTTCTTCATGGAATTGTTCAACTCTGAACAATTGCGCATAGCGTTGTTTGCTTACTTCAAGATCTTTGACAGCAATTCCGATATGATTGATTCCTTGTAGCATCAGCGATTATCCTTTTGCATGGCAGCATAAACTTCTTCAGCAGATGCCAATTCCTGCAATGTGTTTATACCCATGAATTCAGTGGAATTCAAAGAGGGAATGGCATAGACTTGTTTCTGTTGACCATGAAGATATGCTATGATATCAGTCAAATAATATTCTCCTTGAGCATTGGCATTTGATATATTTCCGAGTGCTTCAAAGAGAGAAAGGGAGTTGACCAAAAACATTCCCGTATTGATTTCTTGAATTCCTTTTTGTGATTCATTAGCATCTTTTTCTTCGACAATGCCAAAGAAATCACCTGAAGCGGTTCGAAGTATGCGACCATATCCTTTAGGTTCGTCAAGAAAAGTCGTAACCGTAATTGCATCAGGAATTGTAGGAAGATTCTCTGATTGAATCAGTAATTCTGAAAGTGTTTTTGTTTGTATGAGTGGTGTATCGCCGGTGAGAATCAATACATGACCCGTGAAATTCTTCAATCGTTCATTGGCCTGCATCACTGCATGACCGGTTCCCAATTGTTCTGTTTGATACACAGGAGTTAATCCATTGAAATGAGCATCAAGATACTCTTCGACCATTTCTTTCTTGAATCCAATCACAGGAATGATATGCTGTGGAGCCAAGGGTAGTATTGCATCAATCACATGTCCAAGGAGAGGTTTCCCTGCGAGTTCGGCCATGACTTTGGGTTTGTCCGTCAGGCCCATTCTGGTGCCTTTGCCGGCGGCAAGTATAATGATTGCTAATTCCATGATCAACCATGCATGATTGTATTTGCTTCAACGATATGTGATGTCTCTAAGATTTCATTGCGTTCATTCACCAAAACAATTGTTGGAGCATAATCTTTTGCTTCTTCTTGAGACATCGTAGCATAACTAATGATGATGATGCGATCGCCTATGACGCCTTTTCGGGCAGCGGCACCATTCATACAAATGGTCTTGCTTCCTCTTTCACCGGGTATGACATATGTCTCCAATCGTTCGCCATTATTGATATTAACAATGGCAACTTTTTCATATGGCAATAAGTCCGCGGCATCCATGAGATCAAGATCTATGGTGAGACTGCCTTCATAATGCAATTCTGCTTGCGTTATGGTGGCACGATGTATTTTCGATTTAAACATTATGCGCTGCATTGCGCAATCCTCTGTAATGATGATAGTTCGGTTCAAAAACGCAGTAGCTGTTCCAATCGTTCCTTGATGAGTTGCGTTGTTGGAATAACAGCATCCATTAATTGTTTGTTATATGGTATTGGAATATCCGGCGTAGCAAGACGCATCACGGGTGCATCCAAAAATGCAAATGCCTCTTCGGTGATGGTGGCCGCTATTTCAGCTCCAAAGCCCGCGGTAATTGCATCTTCATGAGCAATCATGCAATGACCTGTCTTCTTGACTGATTTCAAAACACAATCTCTGTCCCATGGACTGATTGTTCTCAAATCGATGATTTCCAGTGAATACTCGCTTAATTGCTTTTGAACTTCCAGAATGCGATGTACCATTTCACCCCAAGTGACGATGGTAGCATCTGTTCCTTCGCTTAAAACATTGGCCACACCGAATGGAACAATATGATGATCGCCGGGATAATTACCTCTACCTGGAAGCGTATCGAGAAGATTTCTATGCTCTAAGAATACTGTCGGGTCATTTCCACGAATGGCAGATCGCAATAAACCAACTGCATCTTGAATCGTACTTGGAAATGCTATGCGCCAGCCGATTGTATGAGCAAAAATAGCCTCACCTGAAACACTATGCCATGGATCGCCAACAACTTTGCTATGGCCAACAGGTATGCGGACTACAAATGGACAAGCGAATGTATTATTTGTTCTCCAACGAACTGTTCCCGCATCATTGAATTGCTCCATTGCTGGATCAAGATATTTTCTGAACTGTATTTCAGGAACTGGCATCAAGCCGGCATAGGCAAGTCCGAGCGAGCGTCCAATTATTCCTTCTTCGGAAAGGGAAGTGTCGAATACTCTGTCAGCACCATGCTTGAGTTGTAAGTCAATCGTGGCTCCATGCACCCCGCCTTTTGCTCCAACATCTTCACCGAAAATGATCAATCGTTGATTGCTCATAAGTTCGGTATCTAGTGTTTTTCTAATGCCTTCAATGAAATTCATGCGTTTCTGTTCACTTTCCTCGGGCAAAGAGTGCAATCGAACATTTTCCGGTGCAAGTCCACCTATTTTTTGATTGACTCCATCATGAAATACATGATTGAGTATTCCTTCGGATGTTGGAATAGGTTGTGCAAGTGCTTTTTCTAAACCTGCGCGAACTTGTGTTTCACAATCAGCAAATAAGGTGTCCCACTCTTTTTCTTTTATGAATTTCTTTTTGATAAGAAATCTTTTGATTGAATGTAGAGGATCTCGCTCCAAATCCTTCTTTTTCTGTTTTTCTGATTTATATGTTTGGGTGTCTTTTCCTGAATGTCCGCAAATCCTTGGTACATCAAGTCTTATGAGAATAGGTGACTTTCGTTTGCGGGCATGTTCAATTGCATCATGAATCAATTCAGCTGCTTCTTCAGGATCAGTTCCATCGCCTTCCAAGATCAATAGATTGGAAAATGCAGCTAAATTATGGGCAATGTTTGAGCCGGGAGTTTGATAATCGCCTGTTACGGAAATACCGTAATTATTGTCTTCAATGAAGAAAATCATCGGAAAATTCTGCGTTGTGGCGATTGTCAATGCAGACCAAAAACCATTCGTTGCACATGAAGCATCTCCGCCAAGAGCAACGGCAATCGATTCATTCCAATCATCTTCTTCCAATACGGTTGATCTATAGACCGCGGCTTGAGCCCAACCGACAGCAGGTGTATATTGAGCGCCAACATCACCGCTTGCAGGCATTATAGTAACACCATTTCTTGGAGGAAGATGATGTACAACCCCAATATCACGGCCACCATTCAGACTTCCTGCATTTGAAATCGGACCCGCAAAAGCCTCTTCGATGGTCATACCTGCAGCTAACACGAATGGTCTGGAGCGATAATATACTGTAGCACCATCATGCGGATTGTTCATGAAATGAGCCAGTATGATCTGTCCTAATTCATGACCTTTTGAAGAAAACTGATAAAGAACCTTGCCTGATGGAGCAAGTTCACTTTCCTCTATGGTATCAATTAGTCGGGAAATGACAAGGTTTTTGGCAATTCCAATCCAATCTTCTTTGGTGATATTCATATTATATTGAATGTTATGTCAAGAATTGAGACTTGCAAAATTACAAATACTCGGACTTTGTTTCATGGACTTATTATTGACATTCTTGAATTAAAGTGACATAATTGCATGAACATGCTGTATCATTTCCCTAAATTTGCCATTATCATAATTACCATATAACAAGTTCCATGTCTTGGGAGGCATTATGTCATCGAAGAAATTTACTTTACTATTCATTCTAAGTTGCCTGTTATTTGGCATTACATCAAATGTCTCGGCACAATTCACTCAGCCTTACTTAGTTAAGGAAGCGCTGCCGAATGTGAAAAAGGCGGCAACAGATTCGGGTTGGGTAAATCCTACAATTACAGCTATTGCCACAATTGGCGATACAACTGGGTTAGGTCAAGCAGGTGCTCTACTTGGTGGAGGTTTTGACTTGAAATCGGGTCGCTCCACACTATGGGTTTATATCGTATCAATCATCGATGGCACAGGGAATACTGCGACAAAATTGCTTGCTTATATTAAGGTTCCAATTTTGGGATTCCAACAGGTTCCTCTGCCTGCAGATGCCGTACCCGGTGATATTCCATTTCAGCCACAAGATTCCATACCTACATCTTCTATGTTGAATTCTGATGCGATTGCCACAAAAATCAATGCTAATGAAACATATCAGAAGTTTTCTAAAGATAATCCAAAGGCAAAATCATCTTTCATTGTACTTTTTACAAGTCCTTTTGATATACCTGAAACTCCTTTTTCAGCAGGAACTTCATTGTGGAATTTCAATTTTGCAGATCAATCTGACTCACTAGCTCCAAGCATGTCATGTTTTGTGAATGCAAAATCTGGAGAAACTATTTGTTTTGAGTCTGGTGAAATTGTTTCTGTTAATGAGGATGAATCACTTTTACTGAATATGAAAATGAATGTACATCCAATACCTCATGGTATGAACGGAACTCTTGTGCTACCCTCAGAATTGACTTCAGGACATCTTGATATCATTGATCTTTTTGGACGTACAGTTTACTCTGTCGAACACATTCAAGCAGTTTCACAATCCATTCAATTGCCACAACTTATGCCAGGAGTGTATGTTGCTCGTTTGAATCAAGAAGGTACTTATTCTTCCATTAGATTTATCCAACAATAAGCCATGTACGAAATCACCAAACAACAAGATCCCGAATTATACTCAGCATTGGAAGGTGAATATTCACGCCAATGTGATAAAATAGAACTCATTGCCAGTGAAAATTTCACCTCACGCGCTGTCATGGAAGTACAGGGTTCGGTCCTGACAAATAAATATGCGGAAGGTTATCCCGGCAAGCGCTATTATGGTGGCTGTGAATGGGTTGATATCGCAGAAGACATTGCCAGAGATAGACTTAAACAACTATTTGGTGCCGAATATGTGAATGTTCAGCCACATAGTGGCAGTGGTGCCAATATGGCCGTGTATTTTGTGTATTTGAACCCGGGAGATACAGTTCTTGGTATGGACTTATCACATGGAGGTCATCTCACACATGGTTCGCCTGTGAATTTTTCCGGTAAGTTTTATAATTTCATACCTTATGGGCTTGACAAAGAAACCGGTAGAATAGATTATGATAAAGTAGCAGATCTTGCCAAAGAACATAAGCCAAAAATGATTACTGTTGGTGCTTCTGCATACTCTCGAAATATAGACTTTAAAGCTTTTAGAACCATTGCTGATTCAATAGGTGCATACTTACTTGCTGACATTGCACATCCTGCAGGTTTGATTGCAAAAGGGAGATTGGATAATCCGATTCCTTATTGTGATATCGTTACAAGTACAACGCACAAAACACTCCGTGGACCACGCGGTGGAATAATCATGATGGGTAATAATTATGAGAATCCATTTGGAGTTGTTGCACCAAAATCAGGTCGCAAAAAACTCATGGGTGAATTGCTTGATTCAATGGTTATGCCCGGTATTCAAGGCGGACCACTCATGCATGTGATTGCTGCAAAAGCAGTTGCTTTCAAAGAAGCTTTGTCCGATGAGTTTGATGATTATACCAAGCAGGTTGTCAAAAATGCTCAATCAATGGCAGATACATTAATTCAAAAAGGTTATGACATCGTCAGCGGTGGTACAGATAACCATTTGATGTTGATTGATTTGAGAAATAAAGGCGTTACCGGAAAACAAGCAGAAATTGCACTCGATTCTGCAGGTATTACTTGTAATAAGAATGCCGTTCCATATGACACACAGCCACCTCTTGTGACCTCAGGCATTCGTCTTGGGGCGGCAGCTATGACGTCTCGAGGATTCAAAGAAGAAGACATGAAGCAAATTGCTGAGTTCATTGATAGAGTGATTTCACAATGCGGTGATTCATCAATTGCAGAAAAAGTCAAGAGCGATGTAAAAGAATATTGCTCGAAATTCCCCTTATATCCCGGTTTGTGATAGAGTGGATTTTAAAAGTTAAACGGTCAATTCTTACATGAAATTGACCGTTTTTTTATGTGAAATTTTTGCAATTCTCATCAACAAATAGTAGTTTAGGCAAAAATCATACCACGATGCAAAGCAGCACTTGCATCAGGCGTATCCACTCATTTTTAACGCCATGATTCTGATAGACTCCATATTGATGGATGAGGAAATCATCCGTGAACATTTTGCTTGCGATTTGAATGCATGTAAAGGCGCTTGTTGCACTTTGTCAGGCGGAGAGGGTGCTCCATTGAAAAAAGAAGAAATTTCAATGATTCAAGATGCTATCCCTTTTGCAATCAAATATCTCGATGAAAGATCACGAATCATTTTACAAAAAAATGAATGGGTTGGTGGTTCCGGTGATGATCTATATGTAGAATGCATAGATGATGCAGATTGTGTATTTGTATATAGAGAAGCGGGTATAGCTAAATGTGCTTTGGAAAAAGCATTTCATGAGGGTACAACTACATTTCGGAAACCCATTTCATGTCATCTTTTTCCGATTAGAGTTCGAAATTTTGGCGGAGAGTATTTGAGTTATCAACCATTTGAGGAATGCAAGCCCGCACTTCAATATGGTAAACAAGAAGGAACATTAGTCATACATGCTGTCAAAGATTCTTTGATTCGTGCTTTTGGGGAACATTGGTATGAGCAAGCAATAGACATGACTACTCAGGAGGAACAATAATGTCAATGAAAGTCAGCATGAATCTGCAAACTTCGCTTTTGCAGACTCTTACACCACAACAAATACAATATCTCAAGCTTTTGCAATTACCAATATTGCAATTGGAGCAACATGTTCGTCAGGAAGTTGAGCAAAATCCTATGCTCGATGAATCTTCGGATGAGTTCGTCGCTATTGAAGATGACACTGATTTTACTCCTACAGAAAATCTACTTAGCACTGTTCCCAAAGATGTCATGGATGGAAATGATCATACCGATCATTCCTATGATTATGATGAACCTGTTCCATTTGAAGCCGAGCATCATGACCCATTTGATTTCTATGAATCAGCATGGAATGAAACTCAAACTCCGGAGCAAGGAAGTGGTGACTATGATGATGAAGATGATTTCTGGGGAAATGATCAAAGCGAAGTCCGCACTTTCACCGATGATTTGATAGAACAAATCAATGTACTGAATCTTACGGATCAAGAAAAGCTTCTTTGTTATACTATCATTGGAAATCTAGAGGATGATGGTTATCTAAGGAGATCATTGGAAGATCTCGTTGATGATGTAAATTCAAGAATCATGGAAGAAAATCACAAGCAACATCGTGATTATCTTCGCAGGCATAAACGATTCTTGGAAGAATCACTCAGAAAGAATTCTTATTCATCTTCATATTTTGATAATCTTGATGATGATGATACTCATTTGTCCATGGAGGAACCGGTGCCTCCAATACCAGTGCCAAATGTTACCTTAGAGATGGCTGAAAAAGCATTGCGCGCCGTTCAGCAGCAAGATCCACCCGGAATAGCAGCTAGAGATTTGCGTGAATGTTTGCTTCTACAATTGAATGCAAAGCAGAATCCGAATGCTTCTGAATTATTGGCAAAAAGAATACTTGAGAAGAGTTATGATGTATTCGTAATGAAACATTATACAGTTCTTTGCAGACAGTTCTCTATCAATGAGGATGAATTGAAAGCCGCCATTGATGCAATTAGAAGATTGAATCCAAAACCGGGAGGAATGGGAATATCCATTGCAACTTCAACAGTCATTCCCGATTTCGTTATCTCTATTGATGATGAAGATGATATATTCATCAATGTCAATGATACTCGAATCCCTCAGCTTAAGCTTAACAAGATGTATGAAGATTTGAAGAAAGAAGCCCGGTATCGCAAATACAATAAAGAAACAAAAGAATGGCTCAGAAAAAAGTATGATGATGCGAAATTCCTTTTGCAGGCAATTAGACAGCGCAAGAAAACCATGCTGAAAGTCATGACCGGTATTGCAGGTGCGCAAAAAGATTTTTTCAGATTTGGTGAGAGTGCTCTTAAACCACTAATCTACAAAGATGTTGCAGATGTAACCGGAATGGATGTTTCAACCATATGCAGAATAGTTAATGGAAAATATGTTCAAACTAATTTTGGAACATATGAATTGCGCTTTTTCTTCAGTGAATCTTTGCCAAGCGATGATGGCGAGGAGATTTCAACAACTGTAATCAAACAAAAGATAAAAGATTTGATTGAAAAAGAACCAAAGCTCAAACCACATAGCGATGACAAATTAATGTCTGAATTAAAAAAACAAGGTTTGAATGTTGCGCGAAGAACTGTCGCTAAATATCGTGAACAAATGCGCATTCCTGTTGCAAGACTTCGTAAGGAATTGTGATAGCATATGTCTTTGGCAACTATCTTATCAAAAATTGATCACTCACTGAGACCACTATTAGGAAATCTGGATCCTAGAATATTCACGCATTTATATTCTGCAACTCGACCCTGGTTCTCAGCAATTGCTGCGAATGATGCAATTAAACCTATCATTGTTCCCGATACACTCAAAGTCCGTTTAAGAAATTTGACTTTTCGATCACCAATCGGCAATGCAGCAGGCATGTATAAGCATGCTGAAGGGTATGAAAGGGCTTATGCTCAGGGTGCAGGATTCTATCTGGCAGGAACAACCACTTCGCTTCCTCGTAAAGGTAATGTAAAGAATGGAATCACTTTGCCATTTGTACCTTATCCGAAGAGTCATGCTGCATCAAATTGGTTGGGTTTGCCGAATAAAGGACATATCGAAACGGCAAAACACATTGCTACATTCTCACATTATCCGGAATTTCCAATCGGAGCAAGTGTTTCGATGGATCCCGGAATGAATATAAGTCAGGGATTGGAAGGATTGATTGAAGGGATTAAGGCGTATCAAGAGGCCGGATGTGATTTCATTGAACTAAATGAGAGTTGTCCGAATGTCCCAGGACATGCCACTGATCATAAAACGATTGATGACTCACTCATTGCAAGACTTGATGCAATAGCAGATATCATAGATTTAGAAACATATCCGGTCATTGTAAAATTTTCAAATGATACCGATCCGGCATTGATTAAACCTCTCATGTCAATACTTGTTGATAGAAAATTTGCTGGAATCAATCTAGGTAATACTTCAACAGCATATCAAAAGCATGCAAGCCAAATCCATGCTGATGACAAAAAACATTATGAGTATTTCACTAAGGAATATGGTGGGGGATTAAGTGGGGCAATCATGCGTGAGTCTTCACTTCAGATATGCTCCATTGCACATGAATATCTAAGGGAACATTCCATCAAAGATTGTATTGTTATTGCAACGGGCGGGATCGAAACATCAGATGACATTAGAGATGCATTGAATACAGGTGCTCATCTGACTCAGTGGTATACAGGCTATTTTGAACGCTTTGGTGTAGATGGGAATAAAGTCTACTCAAACCTTTATCAGCAATTGGAAGCTTAACGAAGAGCTTCTCGAACTCTTGCGGATACATAATCCATTACCCATACAACAAATGCTATCATAATGATGATAAGTCCAACCTCATTCCATTGAGCAAGTCCTTGATATTGCATGAGCATTGTTCCTATACCACCGCCTCCAACCAAGCCAATGATAGTTGCCATACGAACATTGATATCCCATCGGTAAATTGTGAAACTTAAGAATGGAATAACAATTTGAGGAATGATTGCATAGCTGATGACTTGCAATGGATGTGCACCGGTAGCTTGGATAGCTTCAATCGGACCATTATCTATGTCTTCAATTTGCTCAGAATATTGCTTCGTAAGTGAAGCAACTGTATGAATCATGAGAGCAAGCATTCCGGCAAATGGACCAATTCCAACCCAAACAGAGAAGATGATTGCCCAAATGAGTGGTTCGATTGATCGTGCAAAGTTTGAAATGAATCGTACTGTGGAATATATGGCAAAAGATAGTGGACTTCCTTTCATCAAAGTTCTTGCACTCAAGAAGCTTAATATGAAAGAAGGCGGAAGAGCAATAATGGTTGCAGTCAAAGCTATATAAACCGTTTCAATCAAAGCTTTGAGCGCGATGTCAAAAATGCTTAGTTCAGGTGTGATAAGTGCGGTGAATATATTTGAAGCTGATTCAATTCCTTTTGCAGAAAAGAAATCAATAGGGGAAATATCAGTGGTGATCCAGCCTGCAATAATGGATGAGCTAAATGCTAGCCAAAGTATATGTTTGCCCAAAAATGGCATAGATACTTTTTCATTCGATAAGATTGCTTGCCCTGGTGATTGTTGGATACTTCTGAGAATAAGTGCAGAAATGAATGCAATGAACAGATAAGCCAATTGTATGACAAAACCTTGCAAAGGAAGATAAGAAGTCAATGCCGGTAGGATTATTCTGTCAATCGTTATGAAAACATACCAAGTAAAGAAAATGTCAATGAGGAAGGACTGTATGCTTATGCCTTTTTTCTGTTCCGAATTCATGCAATTCTCAATTAGTGCAGGACAAAAATACTGAACCCTCGACTAAAATAAAAGTCGAGGGTTCTTAATGATGTCTGTATCGATTCTATGGAGTATTTATCTCTTATTCGTATCGATCTGACCGACGATCACCGCCGCGAAAATCGCGACGAGGTCCGCGTGATTGCTCCTCGCGTGGGCGAGCTTCATTGACTACCAATGTACGTCCGCTGAACTCTTTGCCATTGGTTGTTTCGATGGCGCCTCTTGCTTCATCATCATTGTCCATTTCAACAAAACCAAAACCGCGTGAGCGACCTGAGATCTTGTCTGTGATAACGAAGGCACCTGTGACATTGCCGTAGCTTTCGAAGAGGGAGCGAAGATCTTCGGATCCCATGTTGTACGGCAAATTGCCTACATAAATATTCATAACAAACCTTCTGTGGATGTGTAGTGATTAGCGAGATCGACAAACAAACAATTATACGAGTGATCTCAAGTAAATGGCGCACATCAACACCAAAACCTTTTCGAAAATAAGACAATGCTTTGGTTAAACAACACTTTGTTTGCAAATATTTGATATTATCTATACGTAACAAAAAAGCCCACATATATAAACATGCGGGCTTTTTAGTCATTCTAGGGCAAATTAGGGGAAAATGCCCATCTGATTATAGGATGCGGCAATTTTATCAATTGCGGAAATAAATGCTGCTGTACGCATATCTTTCACATTTGCCTTATTTCTCCAGACTTCCATGATTTCATGATAAGAACCAATCATGGAATCTTCCAAGCCGGAATTTACTAAATCTACTTCATTAGGACCTTGAACAAGCAATGATCTTTCTGAAGCTGACAATGATTTTCCTGTAAGATTTTCAATTGTTGCAATCAAACCTTTCTTGGAGTTTTCTTCATATCGCTTATCAAGACGACCAAAACGAACATGAGAGAGATTCTTAAGCCATTCAAAGTAGGAAACAACAACTCCACCTGCATTGATGAACATATCAGGTATGACCAATATATTCTTTGCAAGTAGTGTTGGTTCTGCAGAAGCCGCTATTGGACCATTTGCACCTTCGGCAATAATTTTCGCTTGAATTCTATCAGCATTCCAATCAGTAATCTGAGATTCCAATGCTGCCGGAACGAGAATGTCACAAGGGTATTCAAGTACGGTATTACCAGCATCTATTGTTTGAGCGCCGGCAAAATTTCTGATCGATCCTGTTTGTGCATGATGTGCTTTCAAAGCATTGACATCAATACCATCAGCATTATACACTGCTCCATCCCATTCAATGATACCAGTGATTGTTGCACCACCTTCTTGAATGAACTTTGCAGCATAATATCCAACATTACCGAAACCTTGGACTATGACAGTTTTATCACCCAATCCTGTTGTTAAACCAAGTGATTTCATGAGATCAACATCATTGACTGCTTCTCTTACACCAAAGAAAACTCCACGACCGGTGGCTTCTGTTCTACCATTTACGCCACCTTGAGCAATAGGTTTTCCTGTAACGCAGCCAAGAGCATTCACATCATCGAATTTGATTGTTTGATATGTATCTGCTATCCATGACATTTCACGCATGCCGGTTCCATAATCAGGGGCGGGAACATCCACTGCGGGACCAATAAAGTTTTTGTGAATCAATTCAACAGTATATCGGCGAGTGATTCTTTCCAATTCATCTATGGTATAATGCTTGGGGTTGATTTTAATTCCACCTTTGCCGCCTCCAAAAGGAACATTCACAACAGCGCATTTATATGTCATCAATGCTGACAATGCAATCACTTCATCTTGATTTACATCCTCACTATAGCGAATTCCACCTTTACATGGAAGCTTGTGATGACTGTGTTCTGCTCTCCAAGCAGAAATAACTTGAATTTCTCCTTTGACTCGAACAGGGAATTGAATTTGATATACGGCATTGCAAGCTCTAATCTGATCGAGTAGACCTTGGGAATGATCTAGCAAAGCTGCTGCTTTGTCAAAATAAGTGTTCACCGATTGGAAAAACGGTATTTCGTGATAACTCGGTGGATTTGTTTGAGAAGACATAGTACTTCCTAATGAAACAATATGTATGGGTAAATGAGAAATCTTCTGAATTAAAGATTTCCTCTCAATGCTTGCTCTCTTTCTATAGATTCAAATAATGCTTTAAAATTACCTTTGCCAAATGAGGTGGCACCTTTTCTTTGAATGATCTCAAAGAATAAAGTTGGTCTGTCTTCAACAGGTTTTGTGAACAATTGAAGAAGATAGCCTTCTTCATCACGGTCAACCAAAATACCTAGTTCTCGTAGAGGCGCAATGTCCTCATCGATTACACCAACTCTATCCAATAAATCATCATAATATGTATCCGGTACTCTGAGGAATTGGACTCCTCGAGATTTCAATGCCGAAACTGTTGCGATGATGTCATGAGTTGCGACTGCAATATGCTGGACACCCGGTCCATTATAAAACTCTAGGTATTCATCAATTTGTGATTTAGCTTTTTTTCCATCAGCAGGTTCA
>DBCJ01000139.1 GCA_002293005.1 Ignavibacteria bacterium UBA961
CAATTGATTATCTGTTTCTTGAATGCGCGTCAAAATGGCTTTTTTGAGTTCATCGGCTTCAAAGCGTTTTGAATTGACATCATCCATCGCTTCATTCAAACTTGTATTGCTACCTTTGAATTCTGTCAACTCCGAATGAAGATTACTCAATGTTGTATCTTGCTTCTCTCTTGCTGATTCAAGTGCCTCTTTGCGATATCGCAATTTGGAAATTCCTTGCTCAAACAGATTACGATCAAATTCAGCTTTGCGAACCTGTTCTGTCAACTTCTTGATATCGATGGCATCATGATTAGCTTTTGTGGAAGTAATCTCAGCATTCAATGCATCAATGTCTTTTGTCAAAGCATCCAATGCTTTTTGTTGCTTGGCGATTTGTTCTCTTCTTCCAATTCTCTTTCCTTCTGAAGAGGAAATTGAACCACCGCGAATGATACCTTCTGATCCATGTATTTCACCACGAAGCGTGATGCATGTGCAATCGGGATTGCTTTTTCGAATGATATTTGCTGTATCGACGGAATCAACGATCAGAGTCTTGCCGAGAAGTAACCTGAGTGATTGTCGAATAGTATCATCAACAGATACGATTTCACTTGCCCAACCAATGATACCTGATCCTTTTGGTTGATTGCCCGGTGCAGAACAGGTCGGAATGAATTCTCTGCAAAGAAAAGATGCTTTGCCTTTGGATGCTTTTTCTAATTCTTCGCAACCTTGCATAGCTTCTGCCATGGTATCAACCACGAAATAACCGCCGGCATCTCCGAGAGCTGCTTCAATTGCAATTCCGATGGCTTCATCAGCATCGATGATTTCTGCCAATGTGATTTTGCCTGATGCAGGATTCCATGTTTTTGATGATGACAAATACACCGAGCTTTCTTTGGTTTCAACCAGATTTGAAAGGAATTCGATGGATGCCGTCAAACGACCTTTCTCATTTTGTTTTTCGGCGATTGTCTCACGCAATGATCCCATGCGTGATTGCAATTCAGCAATGCGTTCTTGTGCATCTTGCAAAGTGACTTCAGCTTCTCTCAACGCATTCGCGAATCGCTCTTGATCTTTGGCATTGGAATCAATTTCTTGAGTGACTGCTTCAAGTGAAATCTTGGTGCCTGAGATCTCACCTTCGGTTTCTGCAATGCGTCTTTCGAGTCCGGCAATGCGCTCCGAAGCTCTGTCTGAAGCAGATCTTCTTTCGGCAATTGTCTTGTCAAGAATTGCCAAAATCTCATCATATTGTTTTGCTTCGCCACGAAGTTCTTGAGCTTTATTTCGAACTTCTTCTCTTGCATCGCGGAAATTCTTTACTTCAGTTTCAAGGGCATCACATTGAGCATGTAATTCAGCAACTCTTTCCTTAGATTTCTCTAGTGAATTCATTGATTCGCTTCTTGTATAATCTGCCTCTTTGGCCTGATCTATCGCGCGCACGATTGCTTCACTGAATGCTTTGATCCTTTCAATACTCACTGCTTTCTGTTGTGACATCGCAGCCAAATGCTTACTTGAATCATTCAATTGATTCTGTAATTCACGCATTTCGGCTTCGAATTGCTCTGCTTCAGCTTCCAGTGCTATACGCGCTTGTTCGGCATCATGTAATTCTTTTTCAAGAGTGGTTTTGCGTTCAATCAATGGAATGAGTTCTGCTTTTTTTGCAACAAGCAAAGCATCAATCTTCACATAATCATGATGCAGAATCCATGCTTCGGTTTGTCGCAATTCATCGGTGATTTCACCATGCAGTTTAGCTTTTTCAGCTTGACGCTGTAATGTATAGACCGTCTTTTGCACTTCACGCATGATGTCTTGCACGCGCTCCACATCGGCTTTGATAGATTCAATTCTGCGTCTGGTTTCTTTTCTACGAGCTTTGTATTTGGTAACACCGGCAGCTTCTTCGAAGAGATGTCTGCGATCATCGGTTCTATCGCTCAATATTTTTTCAATCATCTTTAGCTCAATCACGGAATATGCATCGGCACCCATGCCGGTATCCATGAAGAGATCAATGATGTCCCGCAATCGACATTGTGTTTTGTTCAGGAAGTACTGACTTTCTCCATTGCGATAGAGTCTGCGGGTGAGTGTTACTTCGGTATATTCCGTTGGGAGAATATTGCGATTGTTTTGAATGGTGAGTGAAACTTCGGCGAGACCAACAGGACGACGAGTTCTTGTTCCATTGAAAATCACATTTTCCATTGCATCAGAGCGTAGCACGGATGTCTTTTGTTCCCCGAGAGCCCATCTGATAGCATCCACGATATTTGTTTTTCCGCAACCATTGGGACCAACAATGGCGGAGAGTCCACCTTCAAAACCAAGTGAGGTTTTTTGAGCGAATGATTTAAAACCAATTATATCGACGGATGATAAATACATGTTGATTCACGTGTGTGAAATGGAATCTATGGACTCTTTAAAATGCCTTGCAAAAATACGAAGTGTGCTTGTTTTGCTCTGCCTTGCGTTTTCCACATGTCCACATAGAAGAAAAAGGCATAACTTTGTGATAATGAGAGATTTATCCACAGCTTTTCCCCCAATTTTCCAAATCTATGTCAAGAATTGGCGCGCATAAACGAATCTTAAATCTTTTAATTATCCAGATGATGTGGATAATTTCAGGCATTGCAATTATGGCTGAAACTCGTGATCCAATCATTTTGCATCATGCGGATGTATTATCAGGTTCGGAAAGTCCGACGGGTCCAATCAGACAGTGTCGTGGGAATGTGCATCTCTCTCAAGGGAATGTCTCGGTGAAATGTGATTATGCACTCTGGAACATCAATAGCAATTCCGTTGAAATGTCGGGAAATGTGATTATCCAACAAGGAACAATGACTTTATCCATGCCTTCGGGTTCATATGATGGTGGCTCTAAATTGGCCAGAGGACGAGGTGGTGTGAAAGTCATTGATCGAGGAAGAACGGTAAAAGCACTCTATGGTGATTATTCAACGGAGTCGTATCTCGCTAGATTTTTTGGAAATGTTTCTGTTGAAGATGATTCCACATTGATACATGCCGATTCAGCGCATTATGAAAGATCTACCAGACGAAGTCTTGCATTTGGAAGGGTTGTGGTATTAAGCAAAAATAATCCCGCCATCATAGAAGGTATATTCGCTGAAAACATCCCGAATGAGGGAATGACAAGAATAACCGGAAGACCAATCTTATTCTTGATTGATAGCACCAAGAAGACAGATACTATTCGCATTGAAAGAAAACAGGAATCAGGAAAAAAATCCAAAAAGAATGTTCAAACTCAGGATTCCATTTCCATCAAGCAATCATTTGCTTATGATACAATGACTGTGATCGCTGATACACTTGAGACTTCATCATCGAGAGGGAATATGTATGTGGCAAAACAGAATGTTGAGATCATTCGATCAGGAATGGCGGGAATATGTAATTCTGCATCATTCAAACCCGATAATGATACGCTGAGATTGGAAGGAAAGCCGATGATTTGGTTTGATTCAACGATGATGACTGCGGATTCTATGTATATTCTCATGAAGAAGAGATCGCTTGTCAAAATTGATGCAACGGGTTCGGCATTTACATTGACAAAAGATGATACTCTCCGTCCACAAAGAGCTCAGCAATTGAGTGGAAAGCATATTGCCATCAATGTAAAACAGGATACGATTTTCAATATCGTTTCCGAAGTCCAAGCAAAGAGTTTGTATTTCTTACTGAGTGAAAAAGGGATTCCAGAAGGGGCTGCCAAAAATTCATGCGATACTATTGTCGTGAGATTTGAAGCTGGTGAACCCGAATCCATCATTTGGATAGGTGGTGTTCAGGGGGAAGTATATCCCGAGCATGAAATTGAAGACAGAGAAATGTCATTCGATTTGCCGGGTAGACCCGAAGAGAGAAAAAGACCTATCAAGAGATCCCGACAATATCTTCATCATTGATCAAGAAAGCAGATCAATATCCAGCGAGATGTCCATTGCGGTGGCAGAATGTGTGATTGCCCCAACCGATATGAAATCAATGCCTGTCATTGCATAATCTCTGATTGTTGATAGAGTGATATTTCCTGAAGATTCTGTTTCCATTGCACGATTTACAAGTTCCACGCCTGCTTTGGTTTGCTCAACAGTGAAATTGTCAAACAAAATTCTCTGCACGTTTCCATATTCAAGAATCTCGATGACATCCTGCAGGGAATCTGCCTCTACCTCAATGGGAATATCATCAGGAATATATTCTTTGCAAATGCGTATTGCATCTTTGATTCCACCTGCAGCCGCAATATGATTGTCTTTGATCATCGCCATATCATATAATCCCATGCGATGATTATTTCCACCGCCCATTCTCACTGCATATTTATCGAGTTCTCTCCAGCCCGGGATGGTTTTTCTTGTGTCCAGAATTCTTGCCCCGGTTCCTTCGATCGCATGCACATATTTTGCTGTGAGCGTGGCAACGCCACTCATTCTTTGCATGAAATTCAGAGCTGTTCTTTCGCCTGAAAGTAAATCACGAGCTTCGCCATCGATTTCCGCGAGAATCATTCCGGGTTCGACGATATCGCCATCTTGTACATGTTTCACCCAGGAAATACGATTGTCGCTGATGATTTGAAAGACCATTCCTGCTACATTGAGTCCACATGCAGTGCCATGTTGCTTGGCAATGAATGTGCCATGAGACCATGCGCCGATTTCCGGAAAAATACTTTCCGCAGTCACATCTCCTGTTCTGATGTCTTCATTTAATGCAATTTGTATGAGTCGGATGATTTCTGAATTATGCACGATGCTAATGTGATGGTGATCAAGATTTCTTTTTCATGAATGCATAGAGAGGAATGCCTGTCAGCACAAGTAATACGCCGGGAATTGTCGTTCCGGGTTTGAAGAACAATAAGTCCAAAATGATTGCGCCGGCAAAGGCGATATACAAAGCGGGAAGTAAAGGATATCCAAATGCTTTATATGGTCTTTCGGCATCAGGTCTTTTCTTGCGTAAAATGAAGATGCCATAAATGGTCAGAATATAGAAAATCAAAACGGCTGTCACCACATAATCCAATAATGCGCCATAGGTGCCGGAGAGACATAATAGCGAGGCCCAGATTGCTTGAATGATAAGTGCAATGCCGGGTACTCCATTTTGATTGAGATCTCCTGCTTTGGCAAAAAAGAGTCCATCCTTGGCCATTGCGAAATATGCTCGAGCTCCGGAGAGGATGATGCCATTATTGCAACCAAATGTTGAAATCATGATGAGTCCTGCCATGATTGCCGCTCCGCCCGCACCAAAGATGATTTCCGCAGCTGCTGCTCCCACTCTGTCGCTTGTTGCAAATTGCATCCCTCGGGCCATTACATCGCTTCCTTCTGGAAATCCAATTACGGGGAGAACATGCATATATGCAACATTTGCAAGGATATAAAGTAAAGTGACTATACCTGTTCCAATTGCAAGGCTGAGTGGAATGTTTTTGGATGGTTCACGAACTTCACCGGCCGTGAATGTGATATTGTTCCATGCATCGCTTGAGAAGATTGAACCAACCATTGCTGTACCGAACATTGCGATGAGCATTGCACCGCCAAGTTCCATGACCGTTCCATCCGGTGTGATTTGCTCTGCATCCCAAAATGTTGTGAGATTTTGAGTCCATGTTGCATGATCACTTCCAAAGAACAAGCCCAAACCAATGAGAATGATAAGAGCGGCTGTCTTGGAAAATGTAAATACATTCTGAATGATCTTACCTTCTCGCACACCACGAAGATTGATCCAAGTCAATATCCAAATACTGATGATTGCAAGGATTTGCGCACCTGAAATCGTGAAAGAGCCGATGCTCAGAAGAATATTTTTCTCACTTACAAAAGGAATGAACACTCCCGTATATTTAGCGAATGCAACTGCGACTGCTGCTATTGTACCGGTTTGTATGACGGAGAATAAAGTCCAACCATAGAGAAAAGCGATGAATGGATTATATGCCTCACGCAGATACACATATTGCCCACCTGCCTTTGGCATCATGCCCGCAAGTTCGCCATAACTCAATGCGGCAATCAGGGTGAATATGCCGGTCAATGCCCAAACGAGCAAAACCCAACCACCACCACCGATCGTGCGAGAAATATCTGCGCTGACAATAAAAATTCCGGAACCGATCATGGAGCCGATGACGAGCATCGTGGAGTCAAAGAGTCCGAGATCGCGTTTAAATGTTTGTTCTTGATTCATGAACTTGCCTAAAATAGATTGAGGCGAAAATAGGCATCAAAGCCGAGAATATGCAAAGACAAAAAAAAGACCGCTTTTGGCGGTCAAATGATGCTGATCATGCTTGTTCTTCGGGCGTCCACCAGGTGAGATCGATTGAGTCTTCTCCACCATCCACGCCGAGAATCGTACCATTGATCCAATCACATTCCGGTTTGACGAGAAGTGAAATCACATTTGCAATATCTTCCGGTTGCGTAAGGCGATGATAAGGATTGCGCATATATGCATTTTTCATGATGGTATCGCTACCAGGAATCTTATCCAATGCGGGAGTATATGTCACACCTGCTCGAATTGAATTTGCAGTGATTCCATGAGGAGCAAGTTCGAGAGCCATTTGTCTGATATATGATTCCATCGCGGATTTTGCAGCAGCAACAGCTCCATACATCGGCAAAACGCGTTGACTTCCCGCTGAAGTCAAGCCAATGATGCGTGAACCTTTGGAAAATAGACCTGATGCCATGATTGCTTGTGACCAATAGATGATGCTATTTGCCATAACATCCATTGTCATTTCAAGTTGTTTTTGGGAGCATACTTTGGTGTCTTTGTCGCCCACAAGTGGAAGCAAGCTTCCGAATGCCAAAGAATGGAGAAGTACTTTGACTGTGGAACCGGGATATTTTGCCATTTCTGCTTTGAGTGCTTCAACTATTTCAGTTCTGCGATCGGCATCTGCCGCATTCACATTGAAGAAATGCGTGTCAACTCCCAATGCATGCAAAGAGTGGCGAAGTTCATCGACTGCTGCCATACCTGCGGCTCTGTCAAGATGAACGCCAACAATATGATAACCCAATTTGGCCAATGCGAGAGCGGTTGCTTTACCGAAACCGCTTGATACGCCGAGAATGACGGCATAATTTCTTGGTGATGACATTTCTATTCCTGTATACAATCAAGGTGCATAAGTGGGGCAAAGTTAGGATTTATGCATAAGACCACAAAGGTTTTGCAGAATGAATGCATCAAAAAAGTGAGCCTTGCTCTGAATTACCGTTGTTTTTTGAGTTTTTTTTGTCTCCAGAAGGAGGCTTTGTTGGAATCAATTGCTCGCTTTGCAAGGCAGGTTCTGTCTCCAAAATGAGATCAGGAGTGTTTATCCGAGCATTATTGACATTGAGTCCCACAAATATTGCCTTGCAATCTTCGCCCGGCAATGTATTGAGTAATGATGGCGCCAGCTCTGAATCAAATAACCAAGAATTTATCTGTTCTTTGCTGAGAAATGCAGGCATTCTCTCATGATATCGCTTCATGATGGAATTAGCAGGAACGGTAATGATTGCATAAGAATTCAGATTGACATGTTTATTTGGCGATTCCCAATGCTCCCAGATTCCCGCCGCATAGAATAAATCTTGTGTATTCGAAGAGCAATAAACAGGTTGCTTTTTACCTTTGGCGGAGGAAGCCCATTCATAGAAGCCATTCATTGGCACTATGCAACGCCTTTGTTTGAATGCCTTTTTGAAACTTGGTTTTTCGGATACCGTCTCAGCTCGAGCATTGATCATTCCCGCGGACATTGATTCATCTTTTGCCCAAGAAGGAACAAAGCCCCATCTCATTGTCGTGAGTTGAATCTCATGGTCTGAGCCAATTAGGACAGGCATTGATTGAAGGGGACTCACATTGTAATTGTCAATAATGTCCTCAAATTCTTTCAATTCCGCAGATGCAACTTCTCTTGCCAAAGCGGATTTCCAATTCCCAAAAAGTGTATATCTACCACACATCAGTTTTTCACCAATGATTCATACAAAGCTTCATATTGTGGTACTATGAGAGAGATATCATAGACTTCGACAGCTCTTTGTCTGGCTTTATTACTGAATTCCTGCCATCTTCTAGGATGATTCAGTAAGTCTATCGCATATTTTGCCATGCGTTTGATATCTCCGAGTTCGGCGATATATCCATTTTCACTGTGCGTGATTACCTCTGGTATACCACCGAGATTTGTGCCTATAACAGGCACCCCGCATGCCATTGCTTCAAGTGCAGCCAAACCAAAACTCTCTGATTGACTCGGCATGAGGAAAATATCCGCGATGGAAAGAATCTCCGGAAGAGCATTCTGTTTACCCAAGAAACGCACATGTTCATGAATTCCTAGCTCTCTTGAAACACGCTCTGCTTCTGCTCTATCAGGGCCATCTCCTACCAGAACCAATTTGATCGGCATTGTTTTCAATACTTCATTGGCTATGTAAATTGTATCGACAATGCGCTTCACCGGACGGAAATTCGAGACATGCATTAAAATTTTCTCGCCATTTGGTGCGATCTGAGACCGTATCTTTGTACATTCCATTCGATAATACAGCTTGGTATCAACAAAGTTTGGAATGACGATTGGTTCATGCAGAGTTTTGAAACCCGTGACGGTTTTATCTGCCAAGAACTTCGAAACCGCGGTCACTGCATCGGATTGATCCAGTGAAAATTTCACGAGTGGAAGGAAGGTAGGTTCAAGGCCAATCAAGGTGATGTCGGTTCCATGCAATGTGGTCACCAATTGCACATTTTTTTCTTCTTTGAGAATTTCTTTTGCAAGATAGCCGCTGATTGCATGCGGGATTGCATAATGTACATGTAAAATGTCCAACTGTTCATAGCGTATGACATCGATGATTTTACCTGCCAATGCCAATGAATAGAGTGGAAATTCAAAGAGCGGATAATGTGGTTGCTCCACTTCATGATAAAAGATATTATCCTGAAAGCGATCCAATCGCATTGGTTGAGCATAGGTGATGAAATGAACTTGATGTCCTCTCTTTGCCAACTCAATACCAAGCTCGGTGGCAATGACGCCACTTCCGCCATAGGTCGGATAACAGACAATACCTATCTTCATTGTGTTTTTACTTTGTGATTAGATGAATTCAAGTCCGACAGATTTCTACTATACGATTCAACAGAGAGAAAGAACTTCCATCAAAGTTCGTGGCTCTGAATTTATTGCCACGGTTATTCCCGTTACTTCCAAGGATCAGGCTCTCAAGGAACTTGAATCGTTGCGTTCTGAATTTTGGGATGCAACGCATAATTGCTTTGCATATAGAATCGGAAAGGGAGGTCTGGAATTCAGAACATCCGATGATGGTGAACCTTCCGGTTCCGCAGGCAAACCCATTTTATTCGTTTTGCATAAATATGATGTATCGGACATATTGATGGTCATCACACGATATTATGGCGGAACGAAACTTGGTGTCGGTGGTCTTGCAAGAGCATATTCAGACTCATCTTCTGCAGTTCTCGAACTTTGCGTCAAAATTCCTGTGTATTCAACCAAAGACATCAAAGTTCTTTGCATGTATGAAGATGTGGACATCGTACGCAGAATAATTGATTCCTATGCCATCAACTCGGATTCGGAATATCGTGATGCTGTTGAATTCATTGCCCGGATACCGGAATCGCAATGCGAAATATTCATGAACGAAATCATCTCAGCAACTTCAGGGAGAGCAGGGGCTATGATACTTAATACTGAAGATTGATCAAGACAATTTCTTCGATAATGTATCCATATACGATGTATGTGCATCAGAAAGTGAAACAGAAAATGTTTTGCCAGTCAATGAATGACCTCCTGTTTTCCCAAGCACTTGCAATGGAATGCCTGCCTTATCTGCAATTGTCTTTGCATCCTCGAATTGATCGGCTCTGATTGAAACCACAATACGATTCTGTGCTTCGCCGAAAAGGTTATCTGCATTTTCTTCAAATGGTAAATCCAATTCAGCTCCTATTCCTTGCGCCAAACAAGATTCCACTATTGCAATTGCAAGTCCACCTTCTGCAGTATCATGCGCGCTAAGTACGGCTTTACTCTGAATCAATTGGATGATTGTCTTTTGCAAAGTCACTTCTCGCTCCAATGAAAATGCAGGTGCATTACCGGCAATCTTACCTGTTTTCATCTTGAGTAATTCGGAGCCTTCGAGTCCACCTTCTTGCCATCCAAGTAATGCGATGATTGCATCGTTTTCCGTAAAACCTGCGCCTACTGTATGAGTGAGATTTGGTATCAAACCAAGCATGCCTATGGTTGGAGTTGGGAAGATTGCATGCTTTTGAGATTCATTGTGGAAACTCACATTACCGCCGGTTACTGGTGTGTTCAATGCACGGCATGCATCGCCCATTCCTCTGATGGCTTCAGTGAATTGCCAATAGACTTCAGGATCATATGGATTCCCAAAGTTCAGGCAATTTGTGATCGCAACGGGTTCTGCTCCTACACAAGCAACATTGCGAGCGGCTTCCGCGACAGCCATCATTCCGCCTTTATAGGGATCAAGATAGACATAACGACTATTACAATCAGTGCTTACGGCAATGCCGAATCCATCAATTTCTTTGATGCGCAAAATAGGTGCATCGCCCTTGATGGTCACTGTATTTGTGCGCACTTGTGAATCATATTGCTCGAAAATCCACCGCTTATTTGTGATAGTGTTTTGTGCAAGCAAATCAAGGATGATACCGGAATGTTCTTCAG
>DBCJ01000119.1:0-624 GCA_002293005.1 Ignavibacteria bacterium UBA961
ATGACGGTATTGGTAAGCCCTGTATAGCGACCATAAGCAGTGAAACTATCGCCAATTTGCTGTGCAAGTTCTCTCGTTGGAGAGAGAATCAATGCGCGAATTGGTTTTTTTCTGCCTTTGTCTTTTTTGTCTTGTCTGTCAATGATGGGTTCTGAGCCCAGCAATTCTAAAATCGGCAATGCAAATGCCGCTGTTTTTCCTGTGCCCGTTTGAGCGCATCCGATGATGTCGCTACCCTGTAAAATCGAGGGAATGGCTTCCGCCTGAATGGGTGTGGGCGCGGAATATCCCTCTGCCTTGATAGCCTTTTGAAGGCCTTCACTCAAAGGCAAGTCTGTAAAGTTCATTCGTTCCTTGTAACGGATAAAAAAGAATCATGCGCGAAGCATGGCAGGAGGAACATGAGGAGAGGATACAGCAGTTAATCGGCCGAACTAGCATTCCAAAGCAATGAATCGCAGTGCAAAACTACGGTTATTTGAGGGAAGAGCAATGCAATTGAAGAAATAACAATGAGATAGGAAATCTTCTGCATGCTTTTTGAGTTATGCAGAACTTCACTCATCAAGCGCATCAATTTCTTAATTTTGCACACATGAATTCAATCTATACCACCCTTCAATC
>DBCJ01000119.1:707-1576 GCA_002293005.1 Ignavibacteria bacterium UBA961
TTGCAAGAAGAGGATTTTCGCGGAAGCAGTGAAAGTGCCGGCGAATTTCATTCGATGCTCTGCAATCATCATCATGATGTGCGTGGAGACAATGATCTCTTGGTGCTTTCTCAGCCACATATCATTCTCGATATTCATAGACAATATCTCGCCGCGGGCGCTGATATCATCGAAACAAATACATTCAGTTCAACCTCGATTGCACAAGCCGATTATGGTCTGCAATCCCTTGCCTATCAATTGAATTATCATGCCGCTAAGCTGGCTAAGCAAGCATGCGTGGAATATTCAACACCTGAAAAACCTCGTTTTGCGGCCGGTGCGATCGGACCTCTCAATACCTCGCTCTCGCTTTCTCCGGATGTAAATGATCCGGGATATCGCGCAACGACATGGCAAAAAGTCGTGGATGCATATACCGAACAATTGCGTGGATTGATTGCCGGTGGTATTGACATCATACTCGTTGAAACCGTTTTCGACACCTTGAATTGCAAAGCCGCGATCTATGCAATCGATGCCTTATTCGAAGAATTGAATATTTCACTTCCCGTGATGATATCGGGCACGATTGTCGATATGAGCGGTCGCACATTGTCGGGTCAAACCACCGAGGCATTTTGGCACTCCATCAGACATTGTCCGAATCTCATAAGCGTGGGCTTGAATTGCGCTTTGGGTGCCGATCAAATGCGACCTTTCCTCGCGGAATTATCACGCATCGCGGACTGCTTCATCAGCGTATATCCAAATGCCGGACTCCCCAATGAAATGGGTGGCTATGATGAATCACCGGACTCAATGGCAAATGTATTGAAAGAATTTGCGGAAGCAGGTTTCATCAATATCGTCGGTGGATGCTGCGGAAC
>DBCJ01000119.1:1654-5204 GCA_002293005.1 Ignavibacteria bacterium UBA961
AAAAGAGCCACTGATGCGCCTTTCGGGCATGGAACCTTTCATCCTCAGACCCGAAACGAATTTTGTGAATGTTGGCGAAAGAACGAATGTAACGGGATCCGCAAAATTCGCCAGACTCATTCGCGAAAACAATTATGATGAAGCGCTTGGAATCGCAAGACAGCAAGTGGAAGCGGGCGCGCAAATCATTGATGTGAACATGGATGAAGGTATGCTGGATTCCGAGCAAGCAATGCGCACGCTTTTGAATCTCATCGCTGCAGAACCAGATATCGCGCGCGTTCCAATCATGATTGATTCATCGAAATGGTCTGTGATTGAGGCAGGACTTCAATGCGTGCAAGGCAAAAGCATCGTAAATTCGATTTCACTCAAAGAAGGCGAACAAGCATTCATCGCGCTTGCAAAACAAGTGCGTCGCTATGGAGCGGCTGTCATCGTGATGGCTTTTGATGAGAAAGGTCAAGCAGATTCTTATGAAAGAAAAATCGAGATTTGCTCTCGAGCATATCGCATCTTGACAGAAGTGGTGCATTTTCCGGCGGAAGACATCATTTTTGATCCGAATATCTTTGCCGTTGCAACCGGCATCGAAGAACATGCGAATTATGCATTGGATTATATCAATGCAACGGAATATATCAAGCAGAATCTACCTCTTGCGAAAATTTCAGGCGGTGTATCGAATCTCTCATTCTCATTCCGCGGAAATGAACCCGTTAGAAGAGCCATGCATTCGGCCTTTTTATATCATGCGATCAAAGTCGGCATGGACATGGGAATCGTGAATGCCGGACAAATCGATATCTATGATGATATTCCTAAGATGCTATTAGAACTCGTGGAAGATGTGATTTTGAATCGCAGAACTGATTCCACCGAGCGCCTCGTGGACTATGCCGAAAAACTCAAAGCGGAATCTTCCGGTGAAAGTGCTCAAGCCCAAGAAGTGCAGGCATGGCGATCATTCCCGATTGCCGAGCGCATACATCATGCGCTTGTGAAAGGACTCGATGCGCATGTGAATGAAGACATGGAAGAGGCAAGACAATCTCTTGGTTCACCACTTGCCGTGATTGAAGGTCCGCTCATGGATGGCATGAATATCGTCGGCGAATTATTTGGTGCCGGCAAGATGTTCTTGCCACAAGTCGTGAAATCCGCCCGCGTGATGAAAAAAGCCGTGGCATATCTTACGCCATTCATGGAAGCCGAAAAGGAATTGGCAGGAATTGCATCCGCGCCGAATGGAACGATACTCATGGCAACAGTCAAAGGCGATGTGCATGATATCGGTAAAAATATCGTAGGCGTCGTGCTTGGTTGCAATAATTATCGCGTCGTGGATCTCGGCGTGATGGTACCTGCAGAACGCATACTCGATGAAGCAATCGCCTGCAATGCCGATATTATCGGTCTTTCAGGACTCATCACTCCATCACTCGATGAAATGGTACATGTTGCAAAAGAAATGCACAGAAGAAATCTGAATATTCCACTTATGATTGGTGGCGCAACGACATCTCGCGTGCATACTTCCGTGAAGATTGCTCCTGGATATTCCGGAACCGTCATTCATGTTCTGGATGCATCAAGAGCCGTGCCCGTCGCAGGACAACTCATTTCAACCGAACATAAAGATGCATTCATGCAAGAGAATAAAAATGAGCAAGAACGCATCAGACTCGACTATGCCCGCAGAACTTCTGAAAAAAAACTACTATCACTAGAAAAAGCACGTTCAAATAAATTATCCTTATTCAATTGATTCTCATGATTCACTGTATTCTTTTTTTGATATTCGCAATTATGACCATGAATGCTCAACAATTCACGCCTCCGGCAAATACTCCAAAACTCGTCAATGAAACATTGCATGGAGTAATGCTCACGGATCCATATCGACATTTGGAGGATAAGGAGAATCCTGAAGTCATCGCATGGACAAAACAGCAACATGATGCAACGATGGATTTTCTCAAGAAAACCGCACCGGATGTGCCCGGTTTGAATGATGAGATTCGTAGATTATTTGATCGTGATGTGACATCACCCCCAAGAATCAAAAAAGGTAAAGTGTTTTTCTCGCGCAGAAAAAAAGGTGAATTGCAATTCAAGTATTATGCATTGATCAATGGGAAAGAGAAATTACTTTTCGATCCCGTAGCGCTTGATCCATCCGGAAAAACAGCGATCTCCGGTGTGGTGCTTAATAAAGATGCATCGAAACTTGCAGTGGCCACACAAACCAAAGGCGCTGAAATTACTGATTATCGCATCATTGATGCAAAGACGGGAGAGCAAATCGGTGAGACACTTCCCGGCGTGAGTAATTTCACATGGAAACAAGATGAATCAAAAGTCTTCATTACGCCGCGCACAAAAGAATTGATTGAAAATCAAATACCTCTTGGGGTATATGAGCATACACTCGGCAAACCACTTACTGATGCCATCAAGTTATTGGCACCGGCAGATGCTAAAGATTTTGCTTCGATTTATGAACCAGAAGATGAGCAAGTCCAAGTGTGGAGCACGGGTGATTTTTATAGTAATACGATTTCAATTCGGAAGATTGGAAGTTCGGAAAAACCACGCGCGATCTACTCAAGTGAGAAGTATAAATCTTATCCTGAATTTCGTGGGAATACCATCTATTGGTTCACCAATCATGAAGCACCCAATTTTTATATCGCAACATCCACGATAGACAATCCGGAATTCGAAAAGGCGAAAGTGCTCGTACCCGAAGGTAAAACCGTTATTGAAGGATTTGATGTGACGAGTACATATTTACTCGTGCAGGATAAAAAAGATGTGATGTCACGCATCATGGTGCATGATTTAAATGGTTCATTCATCAAGGAATTAACATTGCCTGAATTCGGTAATGTTGCTTCGATGAGTTATGATCGCGATGAAGATATTGTATATGTCTCCATCTCATCATTCACATCAACGCAAAAAATCTATAAACTCGATGGTAAAAAACTCACTTGGGAATTCTATTATCAAGATGAAATCCCAATGGATCTCTCAGATATACATGCATCACTTGAATTCGTGGAATCCAAAGACGGCGTGAAAATTCCAATGTTCATCGTGCATAAAAAAGACATCAAGAAAGATGGTAATAATCCCGTTTTGATCACCGGTTATGGTGGATTCAATATCGGGATGAGTCCTGAATTCGTGGGATATAATGCATCATTCTTGAAGCGTGGTGGAATCTATGTTCGAGTTGGACTTCGCGGTGGCAATGAATATGGCGAAGCTTGGCATTTGGATGGCATGCTCAAGAAAAAACAACATACATTCGATGATATGATCGCCGCAACCGAATGGCTCATCACGAATAAATATTCAAATGCGAATCGGATTGTCGCAAGAGGCGGCTCCAATGGCGGTTTGCTGATGGGTGCGATTGCAAACCAAAGACCCGATCTCTATCGAGCGATTATTTGTCAGGTGCCTCTGCTCGACATGATTCGCTATCACAAATTCCGCATCGCGAGATATTGGATTCCTGAATATGGTGATCCCGACAAAG
>DBCJ01000035.1 GCA_002293005.1 Ignavibacteria bacterium UBA961
CGTGGATTCAGAAGACCCGGCTACTCAGTGGCAATCGAACCCGGAATGTCTTATGCATTCAATTCCATGTCCGTATTTGTCAGTGTTCCATTGGCTGTCTATCGCAATCGTGTTCAGAGTTATGATGATCTCGAAAAGACCAGAGTGAATGGAACATTCACCAATGGTGATGCCGCATTTGCCGATTATGTCATCAATCTCGGATTCTCTTGGAGATTTGGTGGCAAAGAACATGCGATGTAAATGATATTTCTCATGTCACGATTGCAGGAAATTCCCTAATATCGTGACATGAGAAGATTCATTCCGATACTGCTTTTATTGTTTGTCACAATTTCCGCGACTGATGTCATTCAGTTCATGAAATTGCCTGCTCTGACTTCTCATTTTCTTGAGCATAAAGCCAATTCCTCTCATTTGTCTTTTGTTGAATTCCTGATGATGCATTATACCGGTCATGATCATAATGATCAGGATCAGGATAAGGACATGCAATTGCCATTCAAGGACATGCATCAATTTTCACAATCGATGTTTTCTTGGTCCATACAACAGCGACACAATCCGTTCAATCTCATCATTCAGTCACAGCGATCTGCAATAGTGATTAATGATGAATACAGTGACTATTCCACTTTCACCACCTCTATTTGGCAACCTCCGAAACATGAGCAAGCATAGATAATTGCATTGTTCACATTTTGGATTTTACATTCATGTTGAATGCCATCATTGAGTTTTCCATTCGGAATAAACTCATCATAGCATTGGGCACTATTGCATTGATAGTGTTTGGCGCTTATGAAACAACAAAACTCCCCATTGATGCCGTACCGGACATCACCAATAATCAAGTGCAAATAATCACGGTTGCGCCTTCATTTGGTGCCACCGATATTGAAAGACTCGTCACTTTTCCGATAGAGCAGGCATCGAGTAATATTCCGGGAACACTTGAAATACGAAGTTTTTCACGATTTGGATTATCGCTTGTTACCATTGTCTTTGATGATGAAACAGATATTTATTGGGCCAGGCAACAAGTAAGTGAAAGACTTCAGAAAGTAAAAGACATCATTCCAAAAGGGATTGGAATGCCGGAGATGGGACCGATAACAACCGGACTTGGAGAGATATATCAATATGTGGTCAGACCCAAAAAAGGTTTTGAATCAAGATATGATGCCACAGAACTTCGGACGATACAAGATTGGTATGTGAGAAGGCAATTGCTTGGCGTCCAAGGAGTGGCGGAAGTCAGCTCCTTTGGGGGAAAAGTAAAGCAATTTGAAATAGCAATCAATCCATCACAATTGCATGCTATGCATCTTGGGATTGATGATGTATTTACTGCACTCGAAAACAATAATCAGAATACGGGTGGCGCATATATTGAGAAAGGACCTACTCTTCTTTTCATTCGCAGTGAAGGATTGATTGGTTCAGTGAATGACATAGAAAATGTTGTCATCAAAAGTACAAATGAAGGAATACCAATTCTACTTCGAGATGTTGCGACTGTTTCTATCGGTCATGCCATACGCTATGGTGCGATGTGCTATAATGATGAAGGTGAAGTGGCTGGTGCTGTCGTGATGATGATCAAAGGGGGAAATAGCAGTGAGGTGATAAAGAATATAAAAAAAGAAATTGAAAAGATTCAACATACTTTACCCGAAGGAGTGATCATCGAGCCATTTTTGGATAGAACAAAAATGGTGAATAATGCAATCAGCACTGTGAGTACGAATCTCATGGAAGGTGCTCTAATTGTCATTTTTATTCTCGTTCTCTTTCTTGGGAATTTCCGAGCAGGATTTCTTGTGGCATCCATGATTCCACTGTCTATGCTCTTTGCAATCATAATGATGAATCTATTCGGTGTCAGTGGAAATCTCATGAGCTTGGGTGCATTGGATTTTGGATTGATCGTCGATGGTGCCGTCATCATTGTGGAAGCTGTAATGCATCAATTGTCGCATGGGAAAAAGTTCAGAGGACTGAGAATCACCCAAAAAGAAATGGACGAACAAGTGGGGTCTTCGGCAAAGAAGATGATGAATAGTGCGGTGTTTGGTCAAATCATCATTCTAATTGTGTATTTACCGATTTTGTCTTTACAGGGTATTGAAGGCAAGATGTTCAAACCAATGGCTCAAACAGTTGCATTTGCTCTGTTGGGTGCATTCCTTCTTTCTCTCACCTATATTCCGATGATGAGTTCGCTGCTCATCAATAAGCAAATAGCAGATGTACCTTCAAAATCAGATATCATTCTAGCGAAGATTGAAAAATTATATCAGCGATATCTTGCAAGATTATTGAGAATCCCCCGAAGGATCGTAACTCTTGTAATCGCGATGTTCATTCTTTCTCTTATCACATTGTTTACGATGGGTGGTGAATTCATTCCTGCATTGGAAGAAGGTGATTTTGCAGTGGAAACTCGATTGCTTACGGGAAGTAATTTATCCTCGTCGATTGAGTACACACAAAAAGCTGCTGGAATAATCAAACATCAATTTCCGGAAGTTGAAAAAGTTGTAACGAAAATAGGTTCGGGTGAG
>DBCJ01000047.1 GCA_002293005.1 Ignavibacteria bacterium UBA961
CTTACCGAGCACTTCGCCATTCGCGCTGATGCGATTCTTGGTAATCAGATTATTAGTGTCAACACTGCCACCGGTATTAATGATTGTATCATTTGAGATTGCAATGCCTTGTCCGGGGAAATATAGCTTCACTGAATCTTTCTGTGGTTGCCATGCAGTACCATTCCACTTCAATACTTGTCCCGTCGTAGCACCCATGCTACTCATTTTGGCTGCTGTCACCACGCCATCTTTAATATACAAGGAATCAAACTTACCGAGCACTTCGCCATTCGCGCTGATGCGATTCTTGGTAATCAGATTATTGGTGTCAACTAAAGAGGTATTGATGATTGTATCATTCGAGATCGCAATGCCACTTCCGGCGAAATATACTTTTACGGAATCACCTGTACCCGTATTAATGATTGTGTCATTAGAAATTAGAATACCCTTACCGGCTTTAAAAGACCTACTAATATCATCAGAAGCAATCCAAGTGGTCCCATTCCACTTCATTACTTGGCCAATATTTGCATTCATTCTACCGAGTTTATTTGCAGTTATGGAAGTATCTGCAAGTTTTTGATTTGTGACCGCTTGATTCGCCAATTTACCTGTTGTTATTTTCTCCTGACCAATCAAGGGATTAGGATAAAAACCAGATAAATCACCACCTGCTATTGAACCTATAGTAATATCATCAAGACCATTCGAATCACCGGTATTGATGATGCTATCCATTGAAATACTGATACCTATACCGGCTTTATAGTTTTTTCCAATATCATCAGATGCAACCCAAGAAGTGCCATTCCACTTCATGACTTGTCCTTGATTTGCAGACATTCGATCGAGTTTGGCAGCATTTATGGCAGCATCAGCAATTTTGGCATTGGTTACTTTGCCATTTCCAATATCAGGATTGGGGAATGTTCCTGACAAATCACCACCAGCTTTTGAGCCAATGGTTATATCATTTGTGGAATCGGCATCACCGGTATTTGAAATCACATTTCCTGTGATTGATATGCCCTTACCTGCAGAATATATATCTCCATTATCATTAGCCGGAGCCCACGTTGTTCCATTCCATTTGAGCACTTGACCAATAAAAGCACCCATTTGATTGATTTTATTTCCAGTAATGGCACTATCAGCAATTTTGGAGTTAATGATGGCATTATTTCGAATATGAATCGAATTGATGGCATTATTGGCAATGGATAGATCTATGGAATCAGCTGATTTTCTAATGGAAATGGTTGAATCCGAACTAGTTATGGTTGATATTCCCTGCGCTATTTCAATCAAAATGGTATCACCATTGCCACCAATAGTCACACCTTTTCCACCTGTGATGAAGAGTTTACCTTGTTTTCCATTGATGCTTAATACAGCACCTGTCGCATCATAAGTCAATCCCCGAATATAATTGGCCGTGTCTGCTCGCACTGCAAATTTGGCAGAATCGCTTCGCAATGAATAAGGACTTGATACCAATTGAACACGAGGGCTGAATTCAGGGTCCTGTCCGACCGTGATTCCAAGCCAATATTGCTTGTCAAATGGTAGATTCAAAGGGCTCACTTGACCAAGAATAGCATCAAACACACCATTGACTGTACTCAAAGTCTGTGTTTCAGTCCATAATTGACTACCGGATTGACCTGCATCATAGATCTTGAATGTGATGCCATACGATGAATCCGGATATGGAGTATCCTTGTCAATCAGCAATAAACCCTGATAAGACAGCTTCAGGGGTATTTGCGACTGCAACTGAAAAGGTAATATCATTGCTAGTGCAATCACCCAAATGAGCATGCGTAGCTTTGCTTTCATATGTACTCTTAGAAGTAAAATCTTTATTATCAATGCCCAAAAAAGGTTAGACACTTCAATTGAACATGTGTCAACGCGATACATGAACATAAAGTGTAATCAAAAATGATGCCTATAAATAGCTAGCACCCCTTCTCACCCTTATTTAATCCTCATGATTAATTATTCAAAATATAGAATCTAAGTTATATGGCGATTTTTAATATATTAACCCATTAGTGTGTTTTACTTAAAGAAATCGTATCATGATTTGGTTCTAGGTAGATTTATGGCCTTTATTAAAAGAAAAAGCCAAGACAACTCTTGGCTTCTTCTCGCATTCATTTCTTTGAATAGTCTATTTTATTCCACACTGTCAAATTCTTGTCTGGATAATCTATTCAGAGGTTTTTTGCCTGATTTCTGAATAATCTCATTGCATCTACCAAATTGCTTGGAGTAGAAGGTTTGTAGTCCATTCTTTAAACTTTGTAAATCCTTATCGAGATTATCAATTCTTTTGATTTGTTCAGCACTTGGCTTACCGGCATATTGATTGATCGTACCATAGATACCGGCCAATTTCTCTCGGAGTTTGTCCTCACTGTCGGCAAACAATGTGCTTTTTTCGGCAATCATTTGTTTATGAAGTGAATCCAAATAAGAAACTGCATCGGACAAATACTTCTTTTCAGAATCATCAATGATTGTTCTCATGCGCAATTTCAGTGAATCTCTCAACGATGTTGTTTGCTCGGCAGTATATGCCAAATCATCAATCATGCTCCAAAGTCTTCTCGCAACTTGATTTTGAGCTTGTCTATCTTGCGGAGTATGAATCGACCTTTTATCTGAATTTATGGTAACAGTACCTTTGTATTCTTGTCCATTCTTCCGTACACGAACAGTATATGTTCCCGGTAAAACCGAATAGCCATAATTACCTCCTCCCGTATTTTGAGATATTGCCACGCGAGGAGCTTTTGTGCTCATATTCCAAGACATCAAGTTGATTCCCTTCCTTTTTGAAGCGGGTATGCTTGAAATCACTTCCCCCGAGTTTGGATCAAGAATATCGATATTCATTGGACCAATCATATGTCTGGATTTCAAGAAATAGGCAAATCGAGCGCCATCAGAGGGATTTGAACCAGAAAATTCATCAGTACCGGAAAATTCTTGGAAACTTGTCGCATAGGATTGTTCACTCGGACGAACCGGTAAAAAGAGCAATTCACTTTGTAAATCTTTGATTGCTAGATTGCGAATTGGTGTGATGTCATCGATGATGAAAACACCACGACCATGAGTTGCAAGAATCAAATCATGTGTTTGAGGATGAATGGCTAGATCTCTCACAGGTACATTTGGTAAATCATTCTTGAATTGCGCCCAAGAATTTCCGCCATCGATAGTGATGAACAAGCCATATTCGGTTCCTGCAAATATCACATTGCGATTCACAAGATCTTCACGAATGACATGCGCATAACCACGAAGAGAATCACTCTTGAATTGCTTCCAAGTTTTGCCAAAATCCGTGGATTTCAAAAGATATGTCTGATGATCTCCACGAGTGTGATTGTCGAGTGTCACATACACAGTTCCTTTGTCAAAATGACTTGCTTCAACGCAAGAAACCCAAGTATTTTTTTGAATATTTGAAGGCAGATTCAGCGCAACATTCGACCATTGTTTACCACCGGAAGTTGTCACTTGAATATTTCCATCATCTGTTCCTGCCCAAATGATTTGTTGATCAATCGGTGATTCACAAATCGAATAAATCGTGCAATGGTTTTCTGCACTTGTCACATCACGCGTCACACCACCCGAATTCACCGGATTATATTTCGTGGAATCATTCGTTGTGAGATCCGGTGACAATCTCGTCCATGTATCACCATGATCATAAGAGCGATGAAGGTACTGAGAACCGATATATAGTGTCTTGGGATTCAGCACGGATTGCGTCATCGGAGTATTCCAATTGAATCGCAATTTCTTCTCCCCTTCTTCCTCAAAAGGCGCAATGGGCTTGGTTTCTCCGGAATTTAAATGTCTTCTAACCGCTGATCCGCCTTGAGATTCGAAATACATTATTTCCTTATTCACACGATCTCTAAGAACGGCAAATCCATCGCCCCAACCGGTCGGAGACCAATCACGATTTTGAATTGCGCCGCCTCCGGGAATTCTATGAGGAGCCATCCAAGATCCATTGTCTTGCAGACCACCGAATACATTATATGGCTCTTCAAAATCATGCGATATGCGATAGAATTGTCCGACAGAAAGATTTCTGAACATCGACCAAGAGACACCGCGATCATATGATCTATACACACCGCCATCGGTTCCGAGTAGCAAATGTTGTGTATTCTCAGGGTCTATCCA
>DBCJ01000121.1 GCA_002293005.1 Ignavibacteria bacterium UBA961
ATTTCCACCAAAGGAAATTCCATCATTTAGTTGGGGTACAAAGAAATCAGAAAATACTATCAATCACATCTATGAATTGGACAAAGCTCTTGCGATTGCCGAGATTGTCATGAATCGAAGGGGGAAAACGATTACAAATTCTCAAAAACAATTATTCAAACAAGAATTCGAAAAAATCTAAGATAAATCTTCAAAAGAAGGTCAATATTTGGGTTTTTGGCATACACTTTGCTTAATATTAACCAGAAAGATGGTTATTATTAACCAAATGAACATTGTATGTTGACCCCCGAGGTTTGGTGCTTCCCTTCAATGCTGCAAAACCTGAATGGTTTTTGGCATCAAACCTATCTTCCCTAAGAGCACGATTCCCGTAAACGCTTCCCCTGTTTACGGGAATTGTTGTTTTTAAACAAAAAAAGCCATCAATAATGATGGCTTTTTCATTGTTACGAGTTTGAATCTTATTTCGAAGCTATGCGAGCTCTATTTTCTTGGATGGAGATTGCATGCTTGATATGATCTCTTTGTTGCATTGAAGTTGTGTGTTCGAGCTGTTGTTTCAAATCAGTTATTGTTGCATTGACTGCATCAAGATTGATTTCTGAAGCTACCTCTGCTGTTTCAACAACAACGGACACGCGATTACCGAGAACTTCAACAAAACCGCCTTCGGTTGCATAGAGCACTTCAGAATTGTCTTCATTGACAATTTTGATAACACCGACTTCAAGTGCCGATACAATCGGGGCATGTTTGTAAAGAACTTGAAAAGGTGATTGTGCGCCCGGCAAAGAAACTGAGACGCCTGTTCCGCTGTAAATAATACTTTGCGGAGTTACGATATCGATATTGAGCAAATGTTCTGACATACTACTTCATTAATTAAAGAGATCAATTATGCATTAGCTTTTTTGAATGCATCATAGACTTCGTCGATTGTTCCTTTATAGCTGAAATATCCTTCAGGGATATGGTCAACTTCACCATCAAGAATTGCTTTGAAGCCGGAGATTGTATCTTCGATCTTTACATAGCGACCTTGGAAGCCAGTGAATTGCTCTGCAACGAAGAAAGGTTGCGAGAAGAATTTCTGAATCTTACGAGCGCGATAAACGGTTTGTTTATCATCATCTGACAATTCATCCATACCAAGAATATTGATGATGTCTTGAAGATCCTTATAAGTCTGAAGAACTTTCTTCACGCGCATTGCAGTATTATAATGATCGTAACCGATAATCAAAGGATCGAGAATTCGTGAACTTGAATCAAGAGGATCCACAGCAGGATAAATACCCAATTCAGCGATTTGACGGGAAAGAACCGTTGTAGCATCCAAGTGAGAGAATGTATTTGCAGGCGCAGGGTCAGTCAAGTCATCCGCAGGAACATATACCGCTTGCACGGATGTGATTGAACCTTTGTCTGTTGAAGCGATACGCTCTTGCAAGCCACCCATTTCTGTTGCCAATGTCGGCTGATAACCCACCGCTGAAGGCATACGGCCAAGCAAAGCGGATACTTCGGAACCGGCTTGCGTGAAACGGAAGATATTGTCAACAAACAACAATACATCGCGACCTTCTTCATCGCGGAAATATTCAGCCATCGTAAGTGCTGTAAGAGCCACGCGTGCACGCGCTCCCGGTGGTTCATTCATCTGACCAAACACGAGGGCTGTTTTATCAATAACCTTTGACTCAGTCATTTCGAGATACAAGTCATTCCCTTCGCGAGTACGCTCGCCAACACCTGCAAAAATTGAATAACCACCATGTTGCTTGGCGATATTGTGAATCAATTCTTGGATGATAACCGTCTTACCAACACCCGCACCACCGAAAAGACCTGTTTTACCACCCTTTGTGAAGGGCTCGATCAAATCGATAACCTTGATGCCTGTTTCAAACATTTCTTTCTTTGTGGAAAGAGATTGAAAATCAGGAGCTGGGCGGTGAATCGGATATTTTGTTTTGGCTTGGATTGCCGGCTTATTGTCGATTCCTTGACCGGTTACATTGATCAAGCGACCAAGAACTTCCGGACCAACAGGAACGGTAATGGGTGCGCCTGTATCAATAACACTCATTCCGCGAACCAATCCATCAGTTGAATCCATCGCGATGGAACGAACTCTGTCTTGTCCGAGATGTTGTTGTACTTCACAAATCAGGACATCTTCCTTGCCTTCTGTTGTGGTTCTTGGAATTTCGAGAGCATTAAGGACCGGAGGAATATGCCCATTTGGGAATTCGACATCCACCACCGGGCCAATCACCTGAACTATGTGACCGTTGTTCATTGGGGAAAGACCTTCAAATATTGAATTGGAGAAGTAATTATTCTGCAAAGCACAAACTTACGAAACTTGCCTCATAGCACAAAGTCCTTTCAAAGTGAGTTAAGCCATCATTTCATGCAATTGTTTCGATTGGAAGTCAAAAATCCTTGTTATTTTTGTTCATTGTTCTTGTCAGATGGCAAGAATGATGGGAGGGTTATTATTCCTCACTATTCAGGAAGTTGACATGGAACTTCAATACAATTCCGGATTCGGCAATGAATTTGCCACTGAGGCCTTAACGGGTGCTCTTCCGATCGGACAGAATTCACCGCAAAGAAATCCGTATGATCTCTATGCAGAACAAGTGAATGGTTCTGCTTTCACTGCTCCGAGAGGCGCTAATAAACGCTCTTGGTTGTATAGAATAAGACCTTCAGTTGTTCATAAACCTTATGAAAGAATCGAAAATGGCTTGATTCGATCCACCCCATTCGATGAAGTGGAAACAACGCCGAATCAATTACGATGGGATCCACATCCGATTCCCGAAGCTAAAACAGATATGGTCGATGGTATCATTACTATGGCCGGTTGCGGAGACTCCGCCTCGCAATCAGGCGTTGCGGTTCATATTTATGCCATTAATTCTTCGATGGAAAATAAATATTTCTACAATGCTGATGGTGAAATGCTCTTTATTCCTCAACATGGTGCACTATTGTTCCGTACGGAACTTGGCAAAATTCATGTTACCCCGGGAGAAATTTGCGTGATTCCTCGTGGCATCAAATTCGCTGTGGACCTAATGGAGAGTTCTGCCAGAGGATATGTCTGTGAGAATTATGGATCACCATTCAAATTGCCGGATCTTGGACCGATTGGTGCCAATGGTTTGGCAAATCCCAGAGATTTTCTCTATCCAGTAGCTTCTTATGAGCA
>DBCJ01000041.1 GCA_002293005.1 Ignavibacteria bacterium UBA961
AACCGCATTGATCTCCGTTCCAACATTTCATGCAATGTTTTATGCTGCGAAAGATTTTCTGAATATAGAGTCAGATTCTTCATTAAGTATCATCATGAAATCTCATGCAGATTCTTACTTTATGCAAACTTTCGACATTGCAACCGGAAAAGAGAAAACAGCGATTGCAAGTGCTTCATATGAACAAGCAGCGAAAGGATTGGATGAATCCCATGTCTTGATCGGTGATATACATATCAGTGATTGCAATGCGAGAAGACTTCATCATATTTCTGCTTCTCATCCGACTTTCATTGCGAAATATGGACTAAAGATGCTTCAAGAAGAAAATTTTGTTTCACCACATGATGCAGATCCCGGATATCATGCGGAATTCATTCCTACCATCAAGGGGCAAAAGTCATGAGTATTCATTGGAAATGCATTCCTTTCAATGATTTGACACCACTAGAAGTATATGCCATTCTTGGTTTGAGACAAGATGTGTTTATCATTGAGCAAGCCTGTATTTATCAGGATATTGATGGTATTGACACAAATTCACATCATGTACTTGCTTCCTCAAATGATGCATTGATTGCATATTCCAGAATTATACCAATTGCTGATTCAGACTTTGTGAAGTTGGGACGAATCATCGTACATCATAATCATAGAGGAATAGCACTTGGAAAACATTTGGTTGAATATTCCATAGCAGAAGCAATTCGACTGTATTCGCCTAAGCATATTCACATCTCCGCACAATCATATTTATTGCAGTTCTATGAGTCTTTTGGATTTCATTCGATCAGTGATTTTTATGATTTGGATGGCATCACACATCTCGATATGGCATTGGATATACATTCATGAAAATTCTTTCAACATTATTATCCGCTTTGAATGGTTTTACTGTCATTGGTTCGACAGAAAAGCCGGTAAGTACCATAGAATATGATAGCAGAAGCTGTCAGGAATTCTCATTATTTGTTGCCATAACCGGGAGCACCATTCCTCCAATCGATGGAAATCAATTCATTGACGATGCGATTGCAAGAGGAGCAAAAACAATCATCACTGACATTCCTGATTGTAATGTGCCAAGTGATATTACAATCATTGGCGTGCCGGATACCCGCATTGCATTATCTAGAATATCAAATGCATTCTATGATTTTCCCTCGAAGCAATTACGCATTTATGGCGTAACCGGAACAAATGGCAAAACATCCACGACATTCCTCTTGAAATCCATTTTTGAAGCATCAGGCGAACCAACAGGACTGATAGGAACCACCGGAAATTATATCGGTGATGAAAGAATTGCCGCAACACATACCACACCCGAATCCCCACATCTATGTCAATTGCTTTCCATGATGGTACGCAGAGGAATCAAAACGGTCTTCATGGAAGTCAGCTCTCATGCACTGTCATTGCATCGCGTTGAAGGTATTCACTTCGCAGGTGCCATCTTCACAAATCTAACACATGATCATTTAGATTTTCATGGTTCGATGGAGCGATATGCACAAGCAAAGAAACATCTCTTTGACATATTGCCAAAAGAATCGATTGCAATTGCAATGGGAGATTCTCCTTATTCATATTTAATGCTCAGTGATTGCAAAGCTCGGGAACAATATCGAGTGGGAAGATCGAATGCCTTTGATGTTTCAATTGACTTAGAAAATCATTCTCTATCCGGCACATCATACAGACTTTCATTTGCAGGCTCAGTTCCTGAGTTTTATGCTTCAACCATTGATATCGTTTCCCCTCTCATCGGAAAATTCAATGTTGAAAATACAGCGCTGGCAGCCTCATTTGCTCATCTCACAGGGATTGAAACCAAAACCATCCAATTTGCTTTGCGAAGTGCGGAAGGTGCACCGGGGAGAATGCAGAAATTACGACTACCAAATGGTGCCTTGGTTTTGGTGGATTATGCGCATACACCCGATGCATTGGAAAAATCACTTGCAACTTGCACATCATTGATCAATACCACGGGCAAAGGAAGACTGACTGTTGTGTTTGGTTGTGGAGGAGACAGAGATAATGCAAAAAGACCAATAATGGGAAAGATTGCATCAGAATTGGCAGATCGCATCATTATCACAGATGATAATCCGCGACATGAATCATCCGAGAAAATCATTAATGATATCAAGTGTGGTATTGATGAATCCAATACTCAAAAAGTCATTTCCATTCCTGATAGATTAAAAGCGATCAGTCATGCTTTGCAGTATTCTGAAGACAGAGAAATAATTATGATTGCAGGCAAGGGTCATGAAGAGTATCAAATCATCGGTAATGATATTTTACCTTTCAGTGATATGAATACAGTAAAATCTCTGATATCCACGATTTTCCTTTCACAGTCAGATAGTGAAGCACATGAATAATGTATTCTTTTTCATGGCGAGCTTCATTATGGTCTTTTCACTGTTTGGATTCAATCAACAAAGATCATATGCAACTTCCTATGAAGATGATTCAGTGATGCAGGAAACCATGCTTGATATTCCTGATTCCCTCATTCAAGGAAAGGCATCATTTTATGGTTCTGAATTCAATGGTCGCAAAACCGCAAATGGTGAGATATATGATGAAACAGCATTGACTGCAGCTCATCGTACTTTGCCATTTGGAACTGTACTCCGCGTGACAAATCTTCGAAATGGACTGTCTGTCATAGTGCGAATCAATGATCGCGGACCATTTCATCCGGACAGAGTGATTGATCTCTCAAAAAATGCCGCAGAAGAAATTGATCTAATCACTTATGGCGTTACAGATATCGAAGCGGAAATTCTTGAACAATAATCAAATCAACACATGAATAAGTCAATACTGATAGTGTTTCTATTCGCATTTTTTCAAAATGCATCATCGCAGTATACTCCTTCCATCCTCCTTCCCGGTCATCAGGAAGAGAAATATGAGCTTTGTTCTCATGCACAAGGAATGCATCAAAAGATGAGTGAAAGGCCACTGGAATCCATCAATGAAATTGATGTATTGACTTATGATGTATTCATGGATTGGAGACTACCATTTTCCACGCCTGATTCCGTGCTTCCGAGTTATACCTATTCCGGAAAAAATGAATTGACTTTCATTCCACTTTCAGGCATAACAACAATAAAGCTTCATGCTACTTCCATGACAATTGATTCCGTAACATTAGATGGAACGAAGCTTGCCTCCATTGCGATCATTCAGCCCTCGAATGGAAATTGGAGCATAAATGTTCCGAGTGCTTTAACCGCAGATACGCATTCATTGCATATTTGGTATACCTATAAAGGTGATGCGAAGAAAGGATTCTACTATTATCCCAAAGGAATGTTTGTCCGAAAATTCCAAGGACTCGATTCCAATTTTGTTGAGGAAGACCTCGCATATGTGATGAATCAACCGGAAGATGCTCGCTATTGGATGCCATGCAATGATAGACCAGATGATAAAGCAAGAGCTCGAATCACAATCCGCGTTCCTTATGATTCCACGCTTAGTGATACTAATAATATACGCGTCACATCCAATGGAGATTTGACTGATCTTGCAATTGGTAGAATCAATGGCATTCCATCCTTCAGAGATTATACATTTTATGATACCACGCTCATTCCAACTTATCTCATGGTTGTGAATGCTTCACGATTCGTGGACTTTACCCTTTGGGCCAAAGTCCCTAATTCGAATGATTCCATTCCGATTTACAATTATGTTTGGAAGAAGGATTTTGATGGCACAAAAACAGATGGTAGTGAATACAATGCAAAATATGCTTTGAGTTTTACGCCTAGCATGATCACCGGCTATATTCCTTTATTTGGCAAATATCCATTCAAAACATATGGACATACATCGGCTCAACCATTTTGGGCGGGTGGCATGGAACATCAGCGCATGAGCACGATCAATCGCACATGGCTTAGAGGATGGTCCAGCAATGGATTGGCGCATGAAGTCATGCATCAATGGTTTGGCGATTTGGTCACATGCAAGACATGGGGTGAAATCTGGCTCAATGAAGGCGCCGGTACTTGGGGCGAAGCTTTATGGTATGAGACATGGGGAGGTTATCCCGAGTATATATCCATGATGCGGTCAAAAAGAAATGATTATTTCCGCATCAATGCAAATGTCTTGCAACCGCCGATTTTCGGCATTCCAATTGAAAACTTATTCAATTATGCAACTACTTATGCAAAAGCAAGTTGGGTTTATCACATGCTTCGCACTATGCTGGGTGATGATGTATTCTATCCCGTATTACGCACTTATTTAAATCGATATGCTTATGGCAATGCGAATACGGAGGAATTTAAAAATATATTCAAACAAGAAGCTCCGAATCCGCCGATTGACTATGATGTATTTTTTGATCAATGGCTTATGAAAAGAGGTCATCCCATCGTTAAATTTTCTACTCTGAGAGAGCATGTCAATGCGCAAAATGAAACATATGTTCACTTTGTGATCAATCAAGTACAAGCAGGCAATAATATTCCGGGAATCTTTCAATTCCCTCTTTCGATTCGATTCATAGGTAAGACAGATACAGTCATATATCGCGGTATTGTTAAAAACTCAAGTCATGAAGGATTCATCAAACTTCAATCTCCACTTGTCAAAGCAATCATTGATCCGAATTCTGATGTTTTGATGGAGACAGACACCGTTTCAGGATCATATCTTTCCAT
>DBCJ01000003.1 GCA_002293005.1 Ignavibacteria bacterium UBA961
TGAAGAAGTTGGTCATGGTGGCTCGGGAGGTTATGCGGAATCGGTGAAGGATCTTTTGGTACTTGACATGGGAGTAGTGGGTGATCAATGTGAGGGAAGTGAAACACATTGTTCGATCTGCGCAAAAGATTCTACGGGACCCTATGATTATGCCATGAGAAAAGAATTGACAAAACTCGCTGAAGCGAATGAAATTGCGTACAAGTCTGATATCTATCCCTATTATGGTTCGGATGGTTCTGCTGCTTTGAGAGCAGGAAGAGACTTTAGAGTAGGATTGATTGGTCCGGGTGTTTCAGCATCACATGGCGTGGAAAGAACACATAAAAAAGGCATCGAGGCAACAATAGCGTTATGTCTTGCTTTCTTGCGCAATCGCTTTCCCGATGCCGGCATTTGATTTATTTATGAATGATCACACTCCCTTTCAAGGTTTGTGTGTGAATTGAATAAACTCCATTCGAAAGACCCGAACAATCGATTGTTTGTAGCGGTCCTTTGAGATTCAATATGAGATTTCCCTTCGCATCATGAAGTTGAATATCACTTTGTGGATCGGAGAAATTGATGAATCCATTGGCAGGATTTGGATAGAATGCAGTATTGATTTCCTCTTTCACATTCACGGTTGAGCATCCATAAGAGAGATCGAATTGTCTTTGCAATTCATTGATTGGGTCTTCTCTTTCGCCATTAGAAGTAAGCACGGACAAAGAGATATAGGGTTTGTCTGCTTTGTCTTTTGGTTTTGCGACTTTCAAAAATGCAAAGAGGGAAGAAGTGCCATTGGGTTCACAGCGCGTATCCGCCCCGATTGAATTTGCACCTTGCATCGCCTCCATCATGCGACAAGCCAGTGTGCCTTTTGCTCTTTTGAAACGGGCTTCCATGGAATCCAAAACATGCTGACCGCTTAGGATATTTCCTTGTATCGCATATGCAATGCCATCAATCACTCCTGTTACATGATTTTTATAATCAATGCAGGATTGACCCGTAAAACCCGCCGACTGAGCAGATGCTCCCATGAATTTCACAAAGCCATATTGTCTGATATCCGGATTGTCCTCCACATCATTTTCATAGACCCAAGTGGCAATTTGTTCGGGTGTATCACTTGTTTTCATGCGCGCTGCCACTCTTTGTTGATTTTGCGGATTATACATTGCCTGCGTATTCACTGCTCCGGTATCAGGAAATAATTGACCAAGAAATGAGGCATCCTGAATGCCAAATGCAATCAAATCCAAACATGATGCACCGGCACTGCCCACTTCGCGAGTAGTGGAATCAGCACAAACTATAGAGAATGTATCTTGAGCAAATATGTGGGCATGAACAAAAAACAAACATGAGATTGAGAGTAAGAATTGTTTCATGTGTATCCTCTACTTTTTGTGAAATATCATTGTTGAGTAACCTGCAAGTACATTGTCTGAAATCTTTGATTGAGTATTCGGATAATGCTTCTTGAATTCATAGTCTTTTGGGATATTCAATGCAATACTCTTCGAAGTGAGATTATGTACAATGAGCATACTGCCTCTTACATATGCCAATACATCATCTTTCAATTCAATGGTTTGGATATCACCTGAATGTAAATCAACTGATGAATGTCTAAGCGCAATGAGTTCTTTATAGTGATGATATAAAGAGTTGGGATTCTTCTTTTGCGACTCCACGGAATTCTTTTCATCGAGATTGAATCTCAGTTTTTCCCATGTAGTTGTGAATGAATCCTTGCCATTATCTGTCCATAGAATCGGCTCTCTGATTGCCTCATCGGGTTTTTTACCGAGCATGCCGATTTCTTCGCCATAGTACAAATATGGTTGACCCGGCAAAGTGAGCAAAATGGATGCGGCAAGTCGAGCTTTTGCTTCACTGCCAGATAATTCACTCATGATGCGATCTTGATCATGATTTGTAAGAAATATGGCATCGATGCAATCACTTCTTTTTGCTTTATGTTTTGAAATTGATGCAGACAATTTATCAATGAAATCTTTTGGAGCTTGTTCTTCCTTGAGAATGGAGAGTATTTGTTTTCCGAGATCAAAATGGAAGTTCGCTTTCAAACCGGAAAAATATCCGGTCACGATTGAATCGGCATTGACAATTTCACCGACGAGATAGACATCTTTTTTGACTGATTCCACGCCCTTGCGAAATTCCTCCCACCAAGCAATGCTTTTGTAATGTTCATTGAGTTCATAGACATGCTGTGCGGCATCTAGGCGGAAACCATCGATTCCTACTTCCTTCAACCAAAAGATGGCATTGTCTATCATGGTCTTGCGAACTTCGGGATGATCGAAATTAAGATCGGGCATTTCTCTCCAGAAAAAACCATAATATCTGCCTTTGGATGCATCTGTTGAATCAACTATATGCCATTGCCAGGGAAGACCTTGATTATATGGCTGTGCTTGCCAGCGATATTTCTCTGATTCCTGCGCCCACAAATAATGATCTCGAGTAGGTGAAGAAGTATTCAGTCTTGCTGATTTGAACCATGGATGCTCTGAGCTGGTATGATTGACCACATAGTCCATCAAGATGGAAATATCTCTTGCATGGGCTTCTTTGACGAGTCTTTTCATATCATCGATGGAACCATATTCAGGATCGATTGCTCGATAATCAATTACATCATATTTGTGATATGTCGGTGAAGGATGCACCGGAGTTAGCCAAATACCCTTGATGCCGAGTTCTTTCAAATAATCAAGTTTTTGAATGATTCCCGGTATATCACCAATGCCATCTCCATTTGAATCGGAAAAAGATCGAACGAAGATTTCATAATACACTGCACCATGATGATTCCGTAATTGCTGTGAATATGCAAATCCGTATTGACATATAGCAATGATGATTATGAAGAGTGATTTCATTTGAATGTCACGGGATAAGTGAACATTGTTTTATTAGTTCTGAATTGCAGAAAATAGGCACCGGAACTGATTGGTTTGTCAAGAAGTAATGCCTCATGTTGTTGACCACGCTCGCGAGCAGTCAATAAGGACTCAGTTAGAATCTTTCCTTGAATATCCATGAGCATGATTGTCAGGCCTTTCACAGGAATACTGAGATCGAAATCCAATTGTATCAATGAGCTGTCCAATACATAGTGGAGATTCATGATTAGCGGTAATGATTCCTGATTTGATTTGACAGATGAAGGCAAAGGAGGAAAAAAGAATTCCAGATATTCATTCATATTGGCTTTCCAATTGCCCCAGCTATGTCCTTCATTGACTTGTTTATACATATACCAATATGATCTTTTTTCAAGGACTTGTCTGAATTGCTTCACGAGTGGAATGAGTTGTGGAATATCATAAGCACCGATATCAATATAGGTCTGAATGGGTTTAGGATCGGAATCATATCCGGTCATGATTGCATTGATGACATTACTCGATTGAGCTGCAACTTTTCCAAAAATATGTGGTGATTTCATTGCGCAATACAATGCAATATTGCCACCATTGGATGCGCCCGCAACTGCACGCCAAATTGCTTCTCTAGATGTAGAAAATCGCGTATCAACCCATAACATTACTTCTTCATTGATGAATGATGTGAATGCATTGATTGAATTTCCGGCATATTCGGGTGTGCGATTCACCGCCGGAACAAAGACTGCGATGATTGGTCGAATACGATTCATAGCGATGAGTCTGTCAATAATCGCCGGTGCTTTTGCAAGGTTCACATAATCAATTCCATCATGAAAGAGAATCACTGGATATTGAATCATGGGTGAATAATCAGGCGGAAGATAGACCTTTATTGCTCTTGAATTATTCAGTGCTTTGGATGTGAATGTCGTGTCGAATATCGTGCCTTTGGGAATATCAGCATTGCCAATCAATTCCGGTTGATCAGGATATGCCGGCATGCGCAATTCAGAATTGGGTCCGAAGCCTCCCGGACATGTCAGTGGATTTCTTGGATCCAAAATCCAATTCGTGCCATTGATCAATTTATAATCCAATCGAGCATCGGCAGGAAAAGTCTTCTTGACCATATGAAGATCCGTTCCCGAAAAACGCTTCATGGTATCGCCTCTTTGCGACCACTGTGTATGATCACCCGTCAAGATGATGCGATCGGCTTTACCGCGAAAAAGGAAATAACAATTTGTGTCAATGGCTATCGGAAATGTCTTGTTCACAATCATGAAAGAATCAATCGCTTTCATTTTCATGAGTGAATCAGCATTGGAATTCAATAGTGAAATGAAAGACTCGATTTCATTTGCATTGAGACTTATGACACTCAATAAAAATGCAATGAATATGCGCATCATGGAGCTCATTGAATGATGAATGGATATTTACCGATTATGTTTCCTGCTTCATCCGAATGAATAAACATATACATTCCTGAAGGATATGGTCCGATGGAAATAGTTTGTTCATTGACT
>DBCJ01000061.1 GCA_002293005.1 Ignavibacteria bacterium UBA961
ACCCTTCGGGGAAAGCATTGCAATAAATCCATCGCTCATGCCATGATGTTTCGATTGAATAGCTCCATTGGTGACCGGGAATATATTCTTGCTGGCTGACTCACCTGCAACAATGATATTTCCATTTTTTGTAATGATAATTTTATATCCAATATCACTATCCTCGCCACCAAGTACGGTAGAGAATATCAAATCAGCTTTACCTTTATTACCGGGATTGATCTTTGCTATGAAAACATCAAGCGCTCCACCATTGTATGATGTGTCATAGCTTCCGGCAGTCTTTGGAAATGTATGGGGACTTTTGTTCAGAATTCCTGTTGTTCCGGTGAGATATACATCTGCATTTGCATCGAGTGCAATTCCATGCGCAATGTCAGTTGTCATTCCAATCAAAAATGTACTGTATATCAATGCCGTTCCGGAAGCATTCAACTTTGCGAAGAACACATCCTCATCAGGTAAGGTTTTTTGTGACTGAAATGAATTATTCGTTGTAGGAAAGTCTATTGAGGTTGTACTACCGGTTATGTAAACCTGTCCCAATGTATCAACAGCTATTGCATTACCTTTTTCCAACTGCGCACCCCCGATACGCGCTGAATAGAGAATGACTTTCCCCGTGGAATCATATTTGGAAAGAAACAAATCTTTTGGCTTTGCATTTGGTGAATCATATGCGCCTGAAGATACAGGAAAATCAGGAGTTTCAGTATCACCCAGTGCATACATGTTTCCCTTTTGATCAAGCGTAACCGCATTGACATTCTCAGCCATACCTCCACCAATGAAAGTGGTAAAAATAACCGGGACATTCAATGTGGATTCAAATGACTTTTCATCATAAGAACATATAATTTCCGAAGTCTGATCAATATTAATCACTGATTTTACTAGAGATTGTCCTCTCTGTATCAATGGTGCATCAAAGGAATAGGATATGGCTCCGGAATGTAATGTGATAATCCCTTTTGTATTGTCAACATCAATCTTCTCCGCTCCCTCTATCTTAAAACTCATACTTGGTTTAGAAGAATGAGGCATGATCCATTTCCAATGTTGATCGGAAAATTCATGCTTCATCAATACTTGCGATAGATCATCCTTAATCTCAAATTCAGAGTATATCAATTCTTGTGTAGGTGTACCCTTCCCATCAATGACATTGATGCGATGTACTACTTTATTGAAATCAACATGTATTTCATTAGAGAGAATTGGCTTGACATGAAAGACATGTCTTTTAGATTCTGACTTTACATCAATCAAAATCCCTGATGTATCAAACCAAAGCACTGCATCACCATTGCGTACATAGCCAAAAACAGATGAAGGGTATTGACCTTGATTACGGACAATACCCTTCGGAATAGGATATGTATTTATATCTTTTGCAATGATGTCTTGTATCATCACTGACAAAAGGATGCATGCTTTCAATAGAAATAACAGACTGCTTCCCGGGCCTGTTTGTAGAAATCTGACCATGGATATCGCTGAGGTTAGTTCGGTACTCTGTCATACTGCAAACAGAGACACTGCGAAAATACCTCAGTTCTGACTGAGAACAAAGTATTTATCCGTTTTCCGGAAATTTCTCAGCCTTGAACTTTTTCTCCAATCCAAGCACCAATCATGGACAATACACCGCCCAAGATCAAAGCCATCATGATTTCATCGAAACCAGGAGGGACTAATGCCAAGGTCAGAATATCCACATTAATCACCAAAGTGAATAATCCTGCAAGCGCCGCCTCCATAATTGTCACTCCGGCTGATCTATAACCAATCAAAAAGCCGGTTATAAATAGGCCAATGACAAATGCAATCATCAAAGGAGTGAATACAAAACCAAGGAAGATGATGAGCAATGTGGAAACCAAGATGGAAACCATCACGCCAAGTATGGTTCCGGCCAAAACCCATCCCCATTCCAGATGCTTCACTTCAGAATTGCCTTCCATTGTTCCTTGCAACATTTCACCTGCCCATGCTCCAGCAAATGATAGCATGATTCCATTCAAACCGATAAGCAAAATATGCTCAGGATGAATATCGGCAAAACCTTGAAGATTCAAGCCCGGAAGGAAATAATACAAAGCTAGACTCACAATCACTGAGGATATGACAGGCTCTGCAATAGTCTCATCCTTTGAGAGTAATCCCGCAACCATTCCACTTAATATGAAACCGGATAGCAGGGAAAGAACAGGGAATGGCAAGGCCGCAAATGTGCTTCCGCTCACCCAACCCAAACCAAAGACGGCGATCAAACCGATAACCAATGATCCCGCCACACTTTTCAAATCCAATGAACCTGTAATTCCATTGCCCATGTGAGAATCCTTGAAAAATGAATATGAATACCAATAAATTCAGGAAATTGCATGAATGATTGCACTAAATAGTGCATTGTCAAGACAATACGCAAATTTTTTTGTAATTACGAGCATCGAAAGCTCATTTTTGCGTTCAAATACTCAATAATTCTCCAATAGAATGCGCATTCAAGATCATCTAGGAAAAATCACATGGACCATGCTTGACAAAGTATTGTTCATGGCTTATGGACTCATCAGACTCTATCAAGTGAGCATGATGAACCCCTCTGAATTTGGTCTTTTTGCTCTTTTAGACGCAATAATCATCGCAATTTCAACTCTCACGGATAGCTTTGCACTCAATGGAATTGTTAAATATGGCTCAAGATTGCAAGAAAGAGCCAAATTCAATGCTTTGATTGCTTTGTCACATGTCGGTCTATCCGGAATACTTTGTCTTTCAATCTATCTTGCGGGAAATGAAATCGCTCGACTATTTGGCGAACAACAACTCATACATGTCGCTGAATATGTTCCCATTCTGATGTTGCTCACCATTCCCAGACTCTTCTTCATCAAATTTCTCCTTCGAGAAACACAAATGAGATCAGTGTTCATAGCAAATGGCTCTTGGTTTTTTACGATGATTGGCTTGACAATCTACTTGGGAATGCAAAAAGGGGAATTAAGTTTATCCGACATGGTCTATATTTCAGGAGCGGGTACGACAATAGGTTCTCTTGCAGGTGGACTGCTTGCATTTCGATCCATTGAATTTGCGAAGCCGACAATGTCTATTTTCCGTGAATTCATTCGATTCGGCGCATTTCAAGTGGCATGGAATATTCCTGCAACCATCATGCGACATTTGGATGTGTATATCGTGCAGTATTTCTTTGGTACCGCAATCGTTGGGATATTTCAATCAGCAAAGACTCTTTATCGATTCTTTGAAGCATTGATCGACGGCATTAGTGGTTTATACTATCCGGCGCTTGTGAGAATGCATGCTCGTGGTGATCGAAAAGCTGAACATGCAATGACATCAAAGATCATTTCATTCACAATGTTCGCAATGACAGGAATTGTGATCATCTTTCAAATGGGAGTCGGTGAATGGCTCGTGACCATGTTTCTTAGTCAGAAATATCTCTTAGCATATCAGCATTTTTCACTCCTGATGCTCACCGCGATCATTTTGCCAATGATGATCACCGCAATCATCTTCATTACAAGAGATCACATGAAAGCCCTACTGGCAAATGCCGTGATAAGCTCCTTGACCGGCATCATTGTTTCGATTTCCATCGGAATGAGTGGTCATTCCGAATTGATTGCACTCGGTACGATGAGCTATACTTTTACTTTTTCTTTGATTGGAATCATGTATGCGATAAAACAAGAAATCTTCTATCCAATGGATTTCTTCAGGGCAATTCCTGATACTCTGCATTTTGTAAAAACTCTCTTGCAAAGAAAGTCATGAATGCACTCTTCGACATCATCATTCCAACATATAATAATTGCGATGAATTATTGGCTTGTATACATGGATTTGAGCAACAAACCATTAAAGATTTCCGCCTATTGATTTGCATCGATGGATCCACGGATGATACAATAGAATCCATCGAATATCTATGCTCGCATTCTACTTTGCATATTGAAATTTTGCAACATCATGATCGATTGAATCATGGTAGAAATGCCACCAGAAATTTGGCATTACCCCATATCAAAGCAGAATATCTTGCATTCCTTGATTCGGATGCCATACCCGCGCCTGATTTTCTCGAACAACATCTTACCATTTTACGAAAGGGATTTTGTGTTTCTGCAGGTGATCTCATCTATACAAATGCAGATACAAATGCTTGGGCTAATTATCTGCATACTCGTGGTAAAAAGAGATTTGAATCCGAGGAATTAGTGCCATTTCAGTATATCACCACAGGAAATCTGGCTCTTCCAAGCAAGATATTCATTGAGCTTGGAGGACAAGATGAGAACATGAGATTATACGGAGGAGGAGACACGGAATTTGCATATCGATTACACATGCAATTTCATGTGCCAATCCACTATGCAAAACAAGCTATTGCATTCTCATTCATGCAAAAGTCACTACCATTTGCTTTAAACCAAATGCAACAATTCGGAGCGGTGAATCTTCGATATATTCGAAAAAAACATCCTGCATTCTCGGAAATTTTCAGAATCGGAGAAATCATTGGAGATTCAATGCAGTCAAGTTTAATGCGATTTGTATTAAATCCATTCTTTGGAAAGATCTCAGAATTGTTTGCAATTATTCTTCCCCATTCTTTTGCTAATCCATTCATTGCTCATGCTGTGGGAAGTAGAATCTTTTTTGGTTTTAAAACAGGAAAAGACCCGCTTCAACCATGAGATTTCATGGTGGCAATATTCGAAGCCATATCCCCTGAGAATAAGCCTGACCCACTGACAATGATATTCACACCGGCATCAATAACATCTTTCACATTGTCAGTCTTCACACCGCCATCAATTTCGATTTCAACATGTTCATAACCTGAATCATCAAGAAACTTACGTAGTCTTCTTGCCTTGTTCAGTACATGTGGAATGAAGGCCTGTCCGCCAAATCCGGGATTGACCGACATCAACAATATAAAATCAACAAATGGCGCAGCTTCAAATGCATACTCAATCGGAGTTATGGGATTGAGCACAACTCCAGCCTTTTTGCCAAGATCTTTGATGAGCGCAATCGAACGATGCAAATGCGTGCATGCCTCAACATGAATTGAAATCCAATCGGCACCGGACTTTGCAAAAGCAGATATATATGCATCGGGATTGCTCACCATGAGATGACAATCCAGTGGCAGTGATGTATGTGGTCTGATTGCTTCAACGATAAGCGGACCAATCGTGATATTTGGTACAAAATGTCCATCCATAACATCCACATGCAGGATATCTGCACCGGCTTGTGCACATCGCTTCACTTCAGATTCCAATTGAGAAAAATCTGAAGAAAGAAGCGATGGAGCAATGATGATAGGATGTTTCATATTCGTCAAATATTAATGTTTCACTGTCAATGGAATGATGGAAATATTCATTCCTTGTTGAACATTCACTGAATATATTCCACTCGGCAAATCATATGTAGCAAATTCAATGAGTTGCTTATCTGCTGAGGCAGACTTATGAATTGTTTTCAATACTCTTCCTGATATCATGTCAGCTATGCGAATTGATATCATTTCAGAGCCATTTGATTGAAGAGACAAGAACACACTTTCAGAAGCAGGATTGGGGAACAGTGACAATTCATTATTGAGATTGATTTGTTCATTGACGGAAGTGACGATACTGAAATCTCTGTCGAATCTTGGAACAAGTTTATAGCGTCTTGAGCGGAAATCCGCACCAATGATCCCACGAACAAAATCAACTTTTTCACCAATCGTTGGCTTCACTCTATTTGTGACGGACACTATGCTATCTCTGGTAGTATATTTCAATTTGCTTTCATCTGTTTCAAGGCGAATTCCTTGAGTCATATCTTGCTGTGATGCTTCATCAACAATAATGAATTCTCCTGTTGATTGCGGTGCAGATGGCTCAATAGTTCCAATCACAACATTATTAAACTCAACTAACATGTCTCTCCATTTATCTGATCCCTCAACTCCACCCGAATTCGTTGTGAAATCTGAAGTTTTGAGCTTTACCGGTGCATATGGAGTTTCATTACCCAAAACTTCTATGGAATCGATATTTCCAAAAAATACCACTCCACTGAATTCCTGCAATTTAGATGTAAGACGAACTTTTTGTCCACGCTTTAATTGCATCGCTCTGGAATTACTGCCTTGTCTGTAAAATGTTGCACCTGAATATGCGCCATTTCCATCTTGAACAACCGCTCTCGCCTGATTCTGAAATCTATCACCAAAAATATCAGAAGAATCACACATGACAATTCCTTCGATTGTCACAGATGCGCCATTCATATTCCGAACTGCGTCAATCGTATCAGGCATTTTCACATCGGCAATAGATGGATATGTATCAACAACTTTATAAAAATAATCTGTAGATACAGGCAGGCGATACAAATTGCCTTTTTCATCAATTGCTGACATGTTATATCGGACAATAGTTCCGGCTGCTTGAGCAGGTATAGTTCCAATCCAACTTCCTGTGAGATCTTCTTGGGCAGGATATTTCGTATAGTTAGCACCACCGTCAATTGAGACATTCAATGCTATATTTTCCATTGTAACAAGATGTGTACCACTTAATACATCATAGATAATATCAATCTTGTCCTTTGAAGATGGAAAGAGTTTTGCAGGTCTTTGAACAACCAAACTAATTGTAGCTGGTTTTGGTCCGGGATTTACATCTTTTTGCAAAACAGGTGCAATTGCATATGTATACAATTGTGATCCACCACCTTGTCCTCCTCCGCCACCACCTGCAACAAATGATGAGGTGATAAATCCTTCCACTTTAAAGATCTTTTGTCCTACCGTATAACTCGCAAATTGAGATTCTTCAATGAAATGATTCTTTGTGGTAAAGTTTCCTGATTGATCTGACATAGGAATTTCATTGCCTTTGCCATCAGAAAACATGATTACAGGACTTGTTGAACTAATCACAACGGAATCAAATCTCACTTTTCTTCCTGCATACATACTTGCAGAAGTCTTGGGATTTCTTGCTCTAGTACCTGTATAAAAATCTGATACATTCAGAACCGGAACAATATCCATTTCTGAATTTCTGGAAATGGTTTTTACAGGTGTGGAAGTAATTAACTCAAGAGCTGGTAAAACTCTTCTTTGTTGATTAAAATCATCCAATTCATATGGAAGATTTGTCACAATCGCCGTACATTCAATTATATCACCAGTTTTGATTTTATCAAATTGTGTTGTGCGAATATTTGTATCTCTTTGGAAAATTGCAATTCCGGCTTTTGGTTCGATGCTTGAATCAGCTCCAGCAATATATGTCAACCAACTCTTTCCCACGAGCATGATCGGCCTTCTGTCGCCACCGGTAGCATTAATCAATACATTATTCCCGGCTTTCCCTCTTATAATGACAGTATCACCAAAGTGCTTTGAGAGATAGGATGGTATCGCCAATGAATCCGGTGATATCACAGCTATGTCTTGTACGGATTTGACATCATTTGAATAAGCAACAGAATGCATGAAACATAGTGTTGCAAGTGCAAAAAGGAGTCTTTTAAATTGCATGATTTTCTTTCGTATTGGTGATAATGTATGGCAATATAGCAAAAGCTATTCGCTCTGAAGGGATATATCAGCACTTTTCGGCAATTCTCAATTTAGCCGTTCGTGCTCTGGGATTTCTTCCAATTTCCTCATCTGTGGCTTCAATCGGCTTATTGGTGATGATCTTTATTGACGGAATGGCATCATCCTGTTTAGATGCTAATTCTTTGAACACATGCTTTACGATTCTGTCTTCTAATGAGTGATAGGACATGATGACAATTCGTCCCCCCTTTTTCAATTTTGGAATGATTCCTCTGATGGTTTTCTCCAAAACATCCAATTCGCCATTGACAGCTATTCGAAGTGCTTGAAATACTCTGGCTAGTGATTTTGATGCCATATGAGGTGGGACACATTCTTCGATTATATGTCGCAAATCATATGTTGATTGCAGAGGAGCCGCACGGCGGCGCTCAATGATCCGCCGTGCGATTATTCTTGCAAAAGGCTCTTCCCCGAAACCTCGCAGAATATGGTGGAGTTGACCCTCCTCAACTGTGTTTAGCAATTCTTCCGCAGTTTGTCCATGCGGTCCGAATCGCATATCCAATTTCGTGTTGAATCTATAACTGATTCCTCTTTGCCCCTTGTCCAATTGTCTTGAAGATACGCCAAGATCCAATAAGACACCGGAGATTGAATCATTCTGAATTTCGTCTTCAATCATTGAAACAAAATTCATTTGTCGCAAAGAAAGCTTCGATGGCGATTTCTCAATTGTCTCCGCGAATTTCTCTCTGCAATGCGCAATTGCATCGGGATCTGCATCATAAGAAATCAATACACCTGTTTCATCGAGCCGGGCAAGAATCTCTGCGGTATGACCACCACCACCAAGAGTTCCATCGATATATGTTCCAGTAATTCCGAGAACCATCAGCCCATCCAAGCATTCCTTCAACATCACCGGCAAGTGATAATCATATTCTTGCAAATCGGGATTGTCGGCGACTCTTGGTCTGCGCTTTGATTTGTATTGTTTTTTATTGCCCATTCGGACGCTGCATCACCTGTGAAGCAACCTGCTCATAACTTGCTTCAGATTTTGAGAGATATATCTCAAATTCTTCGGGTTGCCACAATTCGATATGATCAATCATGCCGACTATCACAACCTTTCCATCAATACCTGCAAAATCAAGGTATTTTTTTGGCACCATGATTCTCTGCTGTCCATCCAATTCGACTTCCTCACTCCATGCCAATACAGTGCGAAGAAAGAATCTGCTTTGTTCATCATATTGATTGAGCTTCGCATATTCAAGCTCATAACGACGCCACTCATCCAAAGGATATGCAGCAACACAGCGGTCTGAGCCTCGAGTAAGCACGAATGTATTCAGTGCCTCAGGAGACAAAGCCCTCCGCATCTTTGCAGGGATATTCAATCGACCCTTGGAGTCAACCGAATATGTTTCTTGTCCTTTGTAAAAAGCCATTGATTGTTATATGCAATTGATGATTGGGCCTTCAAGGGAATGCTGACAGGAATCGAATGCGCACAAATCAATTTCGGCTCCCTCACATCGCTGCATGCCATTTGATTGATTTATGCCTGAAAAGAAAATGGCTTCCCTCCATTTTCTCCCACAGTATGCTATTCCTGTTTCACATTCCCCACTTTCTCCCACATTTTTCATACAAAACTCACAAATCAAGATGACTTAACCAATTGTTTTTTCTTGTTTTGCCATCTTTTTCCTTAAATCAACGATAATCACTGGATGCTGATATTTTGATAAGATTTTATTGCCGTTATTTTTATTAGTCCAAATCACAAAAATACAACCAATCTCCACTTTGCACTAGAGAGATGCAAATGAATGATTTTGATAGATTTACGGAAAACGACTGTTATTAAGTTGTGATATTCTAAAGAATGTCGGAGGGTATTATGGGAAAGGGGATGTTGTTTGTTCAGCGTAATCTCGACTTCTTGTTGACCAGAATTGTAATCCCAAAGAACTTCCTCATGGCTGCTGCATGCCTTATATCAAGGAATTCCGGCTAAACATCTGATAATGGCTTCCCTCCACGATCAAATGCAATTGCTGAACATTTCAAACATCCCCCACTTTCTCCCACTAAGATGCTACAAAAAAACGAAAGTTTTTCCTTATGTGCAATCATAAATACATTATGTCAAGCAATTAATTTGTCTCATAATTATTATGGCAATATAACCTGTATATCGCCATGACTTTACAAGAAATATTGGAAATAAAATGGAAATGGAAGTATTTACTTGTGTTTTGTAGGAATCAAAGAGAAGAAATCAAAGCATTTAATGAGGGCATGTTCAGTGCTTTTGCCAAAGTTTGAGCGGCTTTCTTATATTTATTTGCTTCTGATTTTCTAGTCCCCGAAAGCAATTTTGCGATATTGGCTATTGTCAACAATTGATACTCACGCCCCAAATCCACACTTGATTGAGCCGCTTTCTGGAGATATTTCCAAGCCGGAACATCTTCATTCATTGACAGATGATATGTTGCATGTGCATTATCGAGCAGACATTCAATAATTGGATCTTTGATTTTTTCTTGAATTTTATCGGTTTCTTTGAGGAAAAGATCAGACTTCTCATGTTCACCGACAATGAGTGAAATTCTGGCCATTAATAAAGAAATCATGGCTTCATCACGCTTTGGGATTGAACCAGCATGCAAACCAAGGAATTCATTCCCTTGATTCAGAGCTTGTTCATATGATCCTTCATCGCATAGTGTAATCATCTCTCTTTCCATTCCGGCGGAGTCTGCTTTGATCGTTTCATGCAATTGTTCTTCGGATTCATCTTCTTTCTGATGTTCACGATACTCGACTTGCTCTGGTGTGAGAACACTCATTCCAAAATCTTCTCGAAGTTCAGCACCGATTCTTGCTCTTTGCAGTTTCATATCTATCGGCGATTCTTCGCTAACCGATGTCAACTGCTTGATATTCGCATCATACTGTTGAAGTGCGAAGCCACTCATGCTCGGTAATGACATATGCTGAGATGTCTGTGCTATTTCAAGAAGTCCATGTTGCATCACTTCTTTTTCACCAGCTCCATTTGCATGTGCAACGATATAAGGAGTGATTTTTGATCTTTGAACTTCATCAAGTCCTTCGGCCTGCTCTTGCAAAACATGCATCATTTGACTATGAATTGCTGTCTTTTCTTCATATTCCAAAGACTTCTCAAAATACTCTCGATAGAAGGTCTGCGTGAATTCAAACAATGTGGTCTTCACTCCATAGCGTTCGTGAGGACCAAGACTTCGCAATACACCTGTCTTAGCCTGAACTCTCTTTATTCTTCGAATCGCCGTTACAATATCAGTATTTAGAAGTTTAGAAATGATGAATGCACTGCTCTCCACTCCCTCTGCCGCACATAGTGAAAGCAACATCATTTCTTCTTCGTTGAGATTTTCTATCAACTTTGAGAAAGCCGCATGAACACTGGATGGGAGAAGATCTCCGCGAGTAAATTCTTCTTTGACCGAACCATCGTCTTTGAATGGTGAAACTTTCGCAAAATATCTCACATATTCAGTGACTACACTCGGTATGCCTGATGTTTTATCATATAAAGTTGATTCAAACTCAGCATTACCGGAATATTGCGGAAGAATTCTCACGCATAATTCATGAACCTCTGATTTGGAAAATGCTTCCACTTCGCAATAACGATATGATTTGCCATCATCTTTGACTGTTCGTAATACGCTGAGCAAAGGAGACAGTGTTTCTTCGGCAATGCTTCTACGATATGCAATGACAAGCAAAATGGGAAGTGAATCGATCTTCTCGATAAGTTTTTCAATGAGCAATGCCGATTCTGCATCACACCAATGCATGTCATCAAGGATGAGGATCAAAGGACTTTTACTGGACCATTCAGACAATGTTTGGAAAAATTCCAGATATAAATCCTTTTTCTCTTGCTCGTCTTTTTTACCTTCCGTCTTCTCTTTCTCATTTTTATACAATTGAACATCACGATTGATTTCTTTAACCGCATCAACCAAATCACCGAAATACGGTACGGAAGTGAGCAATGTCATACCGATATTGATAGCCAATTTTTTCTTCGGCGTCATTACCGTTTCTGAGGATTTCAATTCTTCGATCAATCGCAGAAATGGTCCGAGCGGTTGAAGCATCCCCACTTGCATTGTACCCACAGGTGCCTGACATGCTGCCATCGAAACAAGAGCTTTATCTTGTTTTTGGGAAGAATCTTCAAATACTCTCAACAATGTGGTTTTACCAAAGCCTGTTTCCCCGGAAAGAAATATCACAGACCCCTGCTTCTTCTTCAATTTCTCGGCTGAAGAATGCAAGATGTCGAGCGTTTTTGCTCTTTGTATGATGATATTCTGTTGTTCCATGGTTTCGAGAGAAAATTAGGATTGGCAAATTACACAGATTAGGAGAAAAAATACCGTTAAAAACAATGGCGAGACCAATGCCTCGCCATATTTGTTAACAGCAAATTACTCTTGATCTTCGGAATCCGCTTGAGGCAAATCCGTATCTAACTCATCGATCTCTCCAAAAGCCGGCAATTGCAAAATATCTTGACTTTGTCCAGAGGGCAATTCTTGCACATCACGAAGTTTCTTTTCTATCGCTCTTGAGCGCACACCTGCTTTGTCAATCTCATTTGCAGCTAATTCCAATTTGCGTCGTGTGGCTTCAAGCACTACTCCAAATTTGCCAAATTCATTTTTCACGGCACCGAGCAATTGCCACACTTCACTTGATCTCTTTTCAATTGCCAATGTTCTGAAGCCCATTTGCAAACTGCTCAAATAGGCAACAAGATTTGTTGGACCAACTATAATGATTTGATATTCCTTTCTTAGAATTTCTGACAAACCCGGCAGATGAAGAATCTCGGCATAGAGTCCTTCTGTTGGAACAAACATTACTGCAAAATCAGTAGTGACCGGAGGATTGATATATTTCGAGGAAATGGTTTTTGCATTTTCTTTCACGACATCGGCAAAAGCTTTTCTTGCTGCATCTAATTCCTTTTGTGGAATTGTACCAACAGCATTATATGCATCAATCAATCGCTCATAAACTTCAATCGGGAATTTCGAATCAATGGGCACATAAATATCTTCTCCACCTTGATTCTTATTCGGCAGTTTAACAACGAATTCTACACGCTCCTGCGTACCCGGTTTTACGATGACATTTTCTTCAAATTGATCTCTTGTCAGGAATTCTTCAAGCAGATTTCTGAGTTGAATTTCACCAACAATACCTCTTGTTTTTACATTGCTGAGCACTTTCTTCAAATCGCCGACTCCATTGGCAAGTCCTTGCATTTCGCCAAGCCCTTTATGCACTTGTTCAAGTCTGTCACTGATCAATTTGAATGATTGATTGAATCTTTGCTCCAATCCTTCCTGCAATTTCTCATCGACTGTTTTCCGCATTTCATCAAGTTGTTTTGCATTGTCTTCTTGAAGATTTCTCAACTTGATTTCCATTGTATTTCTTATCTCGGATAGTTTTTCATCGGCATTTTTGCGAATATTCTCTTGCTTAGAAACCAAATCTTCAAACTTCTGTCTTTGCATCTCATTCAATTCACGTGCGCTCTCGGACAATCTACGTTCAAAATTCATGAGTGCCATTTGTTGTTCTTCTCTTGATTCTCGAAGAGCGCGTTGATTCTCTTCGCGATTTCTTCCAAATTCTTCACGGATGAGTGGATCCATTCGTGAGATATCAGCATCGAGCTTGATGAGTTTGTCAACACTCTCACCGGACTGTTGTTGATTTGATGTTCTATTTGAATACCAAATGGAATAAGCTCCCATGAATAGGAGGAGCAGAAGTAGTATGTGTGTTAAATCCATAGAATTCTCTCTCTATGATTGTGATTAAAAAATCCCCGAATGATTTAGCATTGCGATGGTCCCAAGATTGATGCAATGAGGATTCATGCAATGGGGGAATTCATGCATGAAAAAAAAGCCGCCGACAAAGCTCTGGACTTTGAGGGCGGCGATATACGATCTACTGTATGCATTATTGCATCAATGTTGACCCAAGCCAAATACATTGAGCAAAATACCACCATTCTTAACGAAGAAAGGAACAAAAACCAATGAAATGATCGCCATCAATTTGATGAGAATATTGAGTGAAGGTCCTGATGTATCCTTGAATGGATCACCAACTGTATCACCTACAACTGCAGCTTTATGGGTATCTGAACCCTTGCCACCCAATTGACCTGTTTCAATGTATTTCTTCGCATTATCCCATGCACCACCTGAATTTGCCATTGAGATTGCCATCATCACACCTGTGATCAATGCACCAATCAATAATCCGGCAACCATGTGTACTCCAAAAAGCCAGCCGGTAAGAAGCGGTGTAAGAATCACCAATAAGCCGGGAGCTATCATCTCACGCAAAGATGCTTTTGTGGAAATATCAACACAGGTACTATAATCAGCTCTTGCTTTTCCTTCAAGCAAACCGGGAATTGTGCGGAATTGTCGTCTCACTTCCTCAATCATGCTGAAAGCTGCTTTTCCTACAGAGCGCATGGTCATTGCTGAGAATGCGAAAGGAAGTGAAGCTCCAACAAATAATCCTGCCATCACAATTGGATCGAGCATATTGATGGTGGGTAAATCAGCTCTTGTCAAAAATGCCGCTGTGAGCGCAAGTGATGTCAATGCCGCAGAACCAATCGCAAATCCTTTTCCAATCGCTGCAGTTGTATTTCCGGCCGCATCAAGAGCATCTGTGCGCTTGCGAATATCTTTACCCATTTCTGCCATCTCTGCAATACCACCTGCATTGTCTGAAACAGGACCATATGCATCAATGGTAAGACCTACCGCAATGGTTCCAAGCATACCGATAGCAGCCATAGCAATGCCATACATTCCCGCAAATGAAAAACCAATCACAACTGTGATGGCCATAATTATCATTGGAAGTACGGATGAATTATAACCCAATGACAAACCATAAATGATATTGGTTGCCGCACCTGTTTGAGATGCGTCTGCAACTTCACGAACAGGTGAATATCTATGTGATGTGTAATATTCAGTGATCAAACCAATTGCAAGACCGGCAATCAAACCGGCGGCCAATGTAATGAACACGCCCATATTCGTGTGCATGCGATTGCCAAGCATGAATTCACCTGGCAACATATTCATCGTGAATGGATAGAGTGCAATGAGCATGAGAATGGTTGAAATGATCAATGCATTCTTCAATGAAGATTCAACTTTCTCTTCAGTTTTAGGGTTGATGAAAAAGAGTGAAATCAAACTTGCAACGATACCGACTCCACTCACAAAAAGAGGAAATAGCAAAGCAGAAGTTTTTGCTTCGCCTTCAAGCATTGCAAATGAAGCAGCACCGATAACCATTGCGGCACATGTTGATTCGGCAACCGAACCAAAAAGATCCGCACCCATTCCGGCAATATCACCAACATTATCACCAACATTATCCGCAATCACGGCGGGATTTCGAGGATCATCTTCCGGAATGCCTGCCTCAACTTTCCCAACCAAATCTGCTCCAACATCCGCGGCCTTTGTATAAATACCGCCACCAACGCGGCCAAACAAAGCAACAGAGGAACCACCCAATGCAAATCCTGAAAGAATTTCCATAATGATGTGCTGATCTATTGAAGGATGCAAAGTGATGAGTCCTAAATACACGAGAATCAATCCCATAACTGCAAGACCGGTCAAACCAAATCCCATCACAGCACCCGATTCGAATGCAATGCGGAATGATTTTTCAAGTGATATTCTCGCAGCGGCTGCTGTGCGGACATTACCCTTTGTCGCGATTTTCATCCCGATATAACCGGATACTACGGATGTTCCTGCACCAATCAAAAAGCATATTGCAGACCATAATCCCAAAGGAATACCTGCATGATCATCATTGACAGTAAACACAATGATGATGGCAAACAAACCCATGAACAATGAAAGAATGCGATATTCTCTCTTGAGAAATGCCATTGCACCTTCGGCAATTGCTGAAGATATCTCAGTCAACTTTGCAACTTCTTCAGGCGAAGAAGCACCTGAATCTATCGAAATGGCATTCACACGGCGTGAATAAAATAAAGCAACGATGAGCGCTAAAGCTCCTAAAGCTAGTATCAATCCAACTGTCATACAATATGTCTGAAAAATGGAACAAGAATATTCATGTCAATTATGGTATTCCCTTTTGTTTGAATTCAATCAATATTGAATAGAAAGGGCTTGCAAATATACGAAAGGCACTGCTTATCGAGGGTTTTAGAATGATAATATCATTGGTTTTTTTTCTCATTCATGGCTTTTTTTTGCAGTTCTTTTCCTTTTCAGAAAGAGTATGTATTTTTGCAGTCCATTTGGTCTCCTAGCTCAGTTGGTTAGAGCGCTACGTTGACATCGTAGAGGTCACTGGTTCGAATCCTGTGGAGACCACTCAAAGCCTAATCTTTAATGATTTGGCTTTTTTTTACCTAAAAAAGTAATAGCCCTCACAAAGTGAGAGCTATTACCGTATCCTGCCCCTGATAGCCAATAGTAAAGATCATCTCGAGATGAAGAATATATCCCTATTCCAATCACTGTGATCTAATGGCAACTTACAGGGATTACTACTCAATCCTACCCCATAAAAACCCTATATTTTTCTATGCTGAAAAATTATATTAGATGGAAATGATATATGATGAAAGTGATTCTTTTGCTTTGAGTCTACATTTTTTTCGCAAACGCATGCGATGATTCTCTATGCTCTTTATAGTAACACCGCATAATGTGGCAATATATTGACTAGTCAAACCTAGCTTTATCAATTTTGCAATCTTTAATTCCATATTGGTTATTGTGGGAATCAGCCTCAATAGTAGTTGTGAGAATTCCGGATGCATTTTATCGCATTCAATCATATATGATTCCAGAGTAGGTTGATTTGTCTTTCCCTTAGCAACCATTTGATACAATTGGTCAGTGGATACTCCTTGATTGCTCTTGTGAGATTTATTCTCAATCAACAATTCTATTGCCGAGATAGCCTTTTGTAATTCTACGTGCCTTTTCTTCAACGATTCATGTTCTTCTCTCAATTGAACAACTTCATCTAGTATGACTTTGGTATATGTTGGCTTTCCTTGTTGAATCATTTTTTGCTTTTCGATTAAAGCTACATGTTCCAATTTCTTGATATAGATTTCAATCTCTTCTTGATGTAGTTGTCCTACAATCTCCCTATATCGAATCATATATTCAGCGGACAATTTCCATTCCTCAAAGTTATATGCAATTACACGAATGCTATGCGCGATTGCGCACTCCAATCTAAGAATTTTCATTTTTCTAGCTAATATTCCGGCTTCTGTGAAGTATTTCATTGATTGCTGAAAACTCTTTAAAGGATTCTCTAATCTCCCATAAAACTCACCCATTTCTTTATATGATTCCGCAAGTCTCATTGTAATGTCTGTTGACTTGTAAAATGATATGCACTCCAATAGTGTGTCTCTTGCTCCCTCCCAATCATTAGCCATGCGAAGCATATCGGCATTTCTGAAATAGAGCGCGCCTTTATCAAAATCATTTCTGTAAACAACCCAGCTTTGTTCTGCGAATTCAAGATACTTCCTTGCATTATTATAGTCATTGAGAAATATATAATTTCTACTCAAATTTATATTTGACTTAAAGTGAAGTTCAGGAGTCGCAGTCTCAAACACTTTCAAAGCTTGTGCTTGCAATATGGCTTCAGATGATTCAGTAAATTGACTTTGATTATAATACACCGCACCTTTGACAAATAATGCCTCACACAATACCATATTGTCATTTCCAAGATACTTCTGTGCAATAAGTTCAACTTCTATGATACACTGGAGACATTCAGGGAAATTCACATAAGTCTGCAAATAGAAGCTAGCAAGAAGCAACTTTGCCCTTGCCCTGATCTCATGCAATCTATACCTTGCAAATGCTTTGCAATGTCTTTCGATTCTTTCTGCCATCTCTTCTTTTGTAAACTGAGATCTATTTTGGAATGTTTCTATGAATCCCATTAATTCAGTTTTAAGGGATGCGGATTCATTTCCAATATTTAGCTCAATCTCTTTTGCAATGTCCGAAAGAGTTTTCCCTTCCTTCTCCCTAATGGACTTGACAATTTCGATGGATAGCTTCTTAAAATTCCCTGACTTCCCTGCTTGATTTTTC
>DBCJ01000080.1:0-203 GCA_002293005.1 Ignavibacteria bacterium UBA961
GGAACAATAGATTGCGATGATGATTTTTGTTTCTTGATACCAGATGATGATAAATATCCGGTTGATTTTCTCATTCCAAAAAGGAAGATGGGAAAAGCCATGCAGGGAGATAAAGTCATAGGTCGTTTTCTCAAATGGGAAGACAGACATAAATCACCCGAAGCTGAAATCATCGAAATTCTCGGTAAATCCGGAGATCCATC
>DBCJ01000080.1:281-4132 GCA_002293005.1 Ignavibacteria bacterium UBA961
GATGCAGTGGAAGTGGAAGCCAAAGCAGTGGCAGTGATTCCAAGTGAAAAAGAATTGAAGAAGAGGAGAGATTTACGCGACCTCACAATCATCACCATCGACCCCGATGATGCAAAAGATTTTGATGATGCTCTGTCACTCGAAAAATTATCCAATGGCAATATGAGACTTGGCGTTCATATCGCCGATGTCACGGCTTATGTAGAAGAAGATTCTGCATTGGACAAAGAAGCATTGAAGCGCGCCACGAGCACATATCTCGTAGATCGCGTCGTACCAATGCTTCCTGAATCACTTTCCAATGTGATATGCTCATTGCAACCCAATGTCACAAGACTCGCCTTTTCCGTATTCATGGAATGCGACTCACAAGGCAATGTTGTCAACTATGACATTGCAGAAACTGTGATCAATAGCAAAAGAAGATTTACTTATGCCGAAGCTCAGGACATTATCGATACCGGTAAAGGTGATTTACAGGACTTGATTCTTGATTTACATGCTCTTGCAACTTTACTTCGCGAGAAGCGTTATCGGTCCGGCGGTGTTGATTTTGTGACCCAAGAAACCAAATTCATTCTTGATGAAAACAGAAATCCCGTCAAGGCGGTATTGAAATCTCGAACAGATGCAACTTCTCTCGTTGAAGAATGCATGCTTCTTGCAAATCAAACGGTTGCAATTGCATTGGAGAAGATGAGTAAAGACATGCTCAAAAAAGGCCTTCTTCCATTTGTCTATCGCGTGCATGATGAACCGGATATGATGAAGCTCAAAGGCGTACTGGGATTTGTGAGACAACTCGGCATACAAGTACCAAATGGCACTCCAAGTTCGAGTCAGTTGAATAGCATTCTAGAGAAAGCAGGACATCTACCCGAAATCATGATCATCAATCAATTCATGCTTCGCTCGATGGCCAAAGCGATTTATCTCGAAGAGAATATCGGACATTATGGATTGGGTTTCACACATTATACCCATTTCACATCACCGATCAGAAGATATCCTGATATCATTGTACATCGTTTATTGAAAGAATATTCTCGCAATAAACCAACCGATGCACGATTTAGATATCTACAAGATTATGTGGTTGAAGCATCTTCTCATTGCTCATTGAGAGAGCGCTTGGCAGTTGATGCGGAAAGAGCATCAATCAGACTTGCTTCTTCGCAATTGGCAATGAAATATAAAGGCGGAATCTTCAATGGTCGAGTTACAGGTGTGACGAGTTTCGGACTCTTCATTCTCCTCGATGAATTGAATATTGAAGGTCTTTTGCATATGAGCGATCTCAGCGATGATTACTATTATTTCGATGAAGCGCAATTCCGCTTGGTTGGAAAGAAAACAAAAAAAGTGTTTCGCATCGGTACGACACTCACCGTGAAAATCAGCAATGCGAATATTGATAAAAGACAGATCGATCTGTCACTCGTAGAACAGGAGTAAATAGTGAATCTTTCTTATGTTTCCCGCAATCTACTTTCCGGGATCTTCTTTTTGTGTATCGGCTTCGGCATTGTTTCCGCCGAAGGAATCCGCGCGATTGTCGACTTCAAAAACATCAATAATGATCGTGTTCATGTAACGCTATATCCACCAAAATTTACTACTGATGAAATACTGTATGTGATGCCTGCTTCGATTCCGGGCACCTATGCGAAAATGGATTTCGGTTATTTTGTGAAGAATTTCAAAGCTACTGATGGAACAGGCGGATATATTCCCGTGCGTAGATTAAATGACAATGAATTCCTCATCATCGGTGGAAATCGTTTGGCTAAAATTGAATATGATGTCAATGACAGCTATGATGATACCACGCATACATTGGATGTGTTTAATCCGGGCGGAACGAATATTCAGCAGGACACAAATATCATGTTCGGCGCACATGGTTTTCTCGGATATTTTTCCGGTAATCAACAATTGCCATATACGCTTGAATGCATAAAGCCCACTTCTTTCTATACTGCAACATCACTTGACAAACAGCAAGTACATGATACACTTGATATTCTTAAAGCCAAGAATTATGATGCATTGGTGGATAATCCCGCAATGCTCTCAAAGCCCGATACAGTAAGCTATATGCAAGGCGCAACAAAAATCAATATTGCAGTTTACTCCACCGGTGGAAAAGTCACCGCGGAAATGGTTGCCAAAGTCATCAAACCGGTAACGAAAACAGTTGAATCTTTTCTCGGTACCATGCCAGTTGATCGTTATACATTTCTCTTCTATTTCGTTGGTGAAAATCGCAAAGATCTTCGCAGAAAAGAAGCATATGGTGCTTTGGAACATAATTATAGTTCAATGTATTTCTTGCCGGAAACCAGCGATCAAGGAATGTTGAAATCATGGATTGCACAAACAGCAGTGCATGAATTTTTACATATTCTTGTTCCACTCAATCTTCACAGCAAAGAAATTGCCAGTTTTGATTTTCGTGAACCCAAGATGTCAAGACATTTGTGGCTTTATGAAGGCGTGACGGAATATTTTTCTGTACTCTCTCGCGCGCAATCCGGCGATTTAAATGAGAAAGAACTTCGCAGAACAATCCGACAAAAGATTTTTGGATCGATGTTCATGATGCCAAAGCCGGTTGCAATGACCGAGCTCAGCCAAAATGTACTCTTGCCTGAATATCAAAAGATGTATGGCGTAGTCTATGAAAAAGGTGCATTGCTCGGCATGTTTCTCGATATCACATTGCGCGAACAATCAGGTGGAAAGATCACGCTGCTTTCTCTGATCAGAGAATTGACCAAAAAATTCGGTCCGGATAGACCATTCGAAGACACTGTACTTTTCAATGAAATTGAAGCTGTTGCAGGTAAAGACATCAGACCATTCTTGAATACATATTTCGATTCAGCAACAGAAATTCCTTATGCCGACATGTTCGCAAAGATTGGTTGGAAATTTGTGGAAGAAGATTCTATTCAAGGATTTGCATTCTCCGGTGTAAGAGCACGAATGACTGATTCTTCTTTGAAATTGAGTGTAAGAAAAGAAGACAATACACTCGGTGCAAAGCAAGGCGATATCATCATCTCAGTAAATGGCATTACCGTAAATCCAAATGATGAAGAAGTAAATGAATCGATTATATCAATGATCAATGATCCCGAATCAGAAGATGAAGTTTCCATCTCTGTCAAGCGTGAAGATGATATCATTACGCTCAAGGGTTCTCCGAAATCAACAAAGAAGCAAGAGAAATCCGTGATACTTGAAAATCCGGAAGCAAATGAGACACAGAAAGCCTTATTCAAACATTTATTGACACATTAAACTCAGATACTCATGACCACCCCAAGAAAGTCAGATCATGTAAACATAGTTCACGGTTATGCACTTCAGGATCCATATCACTGGATGCGCGAGAAAGACACCGATGAGGTTTTGTCATTTCTCAATGATGAAAACACCTATATGAAAGGCATTTTGTCCGATACCGATGCATTACAAGAAGAACTATATGCAGAGATGCGCGGTAGGATTAAAGAAACCGACATGACCGCACCTGAAATGGTGGATGAGTATGCCTATTATAGCAGAACAGAAGAAGGCAATCAATATCGAATCTATTGCAGAAAGAAGAAGGATTCCGATGTCGAAGAAATCATACTTGATGCCAATGCGCTCGCGGAGGGTCATCCCTATTTTGTATTGGGTACACTTCGCATAAGTCCGAATCATCGTTTTCTTGCTTATACCGTTGATCTCAATGGCTCCGAGCATTTCACTGTTCATGTGAAAGATCTTCAGAGCGGAAATCTCTTGGAAGATACACTGCAAGAAGCGGATACTTCCATTGAATGGCATGCGGATTCAAA
>DBCJ01000073.1 GCA_002293005.1 Ignavibacteria bacterium UBA961
CATATACCCGAGAAGAAGTGAGTTCATTCAAATATGACTTCCACTCATTGGATAAACTCTCATCACTCTATTGGCTAGCCACGATGTCATTCATCATGCGTGAACATCATAGCGCCCGCATAGGCAGTGGAAACAGACAAGGACTCTCATCACTCTGGCATTGCACCATTGATGAAAAACAAGAGCAATTATCGGCAATCGGATATTTGAACATCGATTCTGAACTTTCGGACTTTGAAAAATATCATCTGCATTTGGGATATACGCCAAAAACCACTCGAATGTCATCACTCAGAAAAGGCGATATCATTGTTCTCTTCCCACATCATGCATTGCATCAGCAAGGTGATTTACAGGGTCATATACATAAAGCAGTCATCAAAGACATTCAGCAGGATTCACTCATTGTCAGTCTTCGAAACAAATATGCCTTCAAAGATCATTTCTTGAATCCAGAAACTGAATGGTGCATTGAATCGGATGGCGGAAATGAATCACTGTTCACGGGTACACTCAGATCTATGGGTGATTTCATTCGTACCACTGATGAAAAAAGAGCATTGATTTTGGGACATAAAAGACCCCGAAGAGCAGAACCTTATACAGGTCAATTGCCTGATTTCTTACATGATACGCAAAGAGAATTGCTTCAACAAATACTGGCAACTCAAGATTATTTCCTTGTGCAAGGTCCGCCCGGCACAGGCAAAACATCAGCGCTCATATATTCAATCATTGATGTACTTCATCAGAATCCTGATGAGAAGATCATGCTCTGTGCATTCACCAATCGAGCGGTTGATGAATTATGTGCTGTTGTAAATAAACTAGGTATTCCTTTTCTTAGACTTGGTAGCAAACAGTCAACTTCTTTCCCCGAAGAATCACTTCAGGCATATTCTGAAAAGTTTTCACTGGAAGAACTTCGCACTTTTTTATTCTCAAATCGAATCATCATTTCAACGGTTTCCACATTGCATACGCATTCGGAGATTTATTCATGGTTTGAATCAACTACCATGATAATTGATGAAGCATCTCAATTGCTTGAACCTCATTTGTCAGGAATATTGACACATGCCAATAGATTCATTTTGATTGGTGATGAAAGACAATTACCAGCGGTGATAACGCAGGACTTACAAGGTACCAAGGTGAATCATCCACTCTTTGAAGAAGTTGGATTAACCGATTTTAGAATGTCATTATTCGAGCGCTTATTAAGACTCTGCATTCAACATGGCGATATTCATGCCTATGGTATGCTGACCAAGCAAGCGAGGATGCATGAAGACATATCAAGAGTTGTCAGCAAGATGAATTATGATGATAAACTTGGAACCATGAATATTTGGCAAAGTACGCAGGAAGATATTCCTCTTCCAGCATATCCTCGATTGACATGGATTGCAACTCATCCAGAACATCAATTCAAGATACATAAAGCAGAAGCGATTTTAGCGGTAGAACTTGCAATGGAAGCATTTAATCAAGGAAAGATACATTCCATAGGAATCATCACGCCATTTCGATCACAAATTGCACTCATTCAATCACTCATACCCGAACATGCGAAGGATACAATAACCGTAGATACAGTTGAGCGATTTCAGGGAAGCGAAAGAGATCTTATCATCATCTCACTTGCGATTCATAGCGCGCATCATATGAAAGGAATTGAATCTCGAACAGAAATAAATGGAGAGATCATTGATCGAAAATTGAATGTTGCATTGACAAGAGCACGAAAACAATGCATCATTTTGGGAGCACCGACAGCTTTGGAACATGATTCCCCATATCATGCGCTTTGGTCTTTGCTCAAAGAATTGAATTAATATGAGCGAGCTCCGAAGATTGCGGTTCCAATTCTCACATGCGTTGCACCTTCCTGAATGGCAATTGAAAAATCATCGCTCATCCCCATTGAAAGCACATTCCAATCTTGAGGTTCGGGAATATTTGATTTCACTAATTCATGAATTGAACGGAGGAGAGTGAATTCCTTAATCAGTTGTTTTGTATCATCAGTTGCTGTTGGGATTGTCATCAATCCACGAAAATGCAGAGATTTCAAACCAACAATTCTTTCAAGATACTCTTGTATTTCATCGGGCTGAATTCCGGATTTAGAAAGCTCACCTGAAGTATTTACTTGAATCAATATATCGGTTCGCACTCCCGCTTTTTCAGACAATCTATTTATTTCTTCAGCAACAGATTGGCTTGAGCAAGAATGTATCATTGCCGCATGAGGAATGATATACTTTACTTTATTTGATTGCAATGCTCCGATGAAATGCCATTCCGGAGAGAAATTCGACTCTTCCGAATCTCTGATTTTATCTCGAAACTCTTGTGCGTAATTTTCTCCAAAAACCTTGGCTCCCGCTTCCCAAGCTACTTTCACGGCATCAAGCGGATGCATTTTTGAGACTGCAACTATCGTAACAGAATCCGGATCCCTTCCACAAGCAATCGCACTTTCTGCCACTTGATTGCTAATCCTTTTCCAATTATCAGGAATGGAAAAAAGTTCTGACATCTTATAAACCTTCTTTAATCTTGCGTGCGAGAGTCAATACGGCATTCACATAATCATTGCTATTATTATAGTGATACACAGCTTTTTCATGATCCTTCACATCAGGTCCCCAACCATTGGTTTTCAGATAATTCGCAATGCTATGTATGGCATCATGACTTGAAAACAAATCTCTGTCACCATCGGTATCACCATCCACTGACCATCTCACATAGCTTGAAGGAAGAAATTGACTCCAACCAAATGCTCCTGCCGTTGAACCATAGAGCGATGTATAATCTTTATGATATAGCCTTCTGATAGTATCCAAAGCCAAAATCTCTCCAAATGCCCATTTGGCTTTTTTCTGTGCTCTGGCTATGATGCGTTTATCCAATGAATCCAGTTCAGATGCATCAGGCGGAGGATTCTCTGCTCTCAATGCTTGCTTGTTCTTTTCAATATTCTCAGGCTCTGCGGCAAGTGCGATCGTAAAAAAGACGCTCGGAACATAATATTTACCAGTATATGATCCGAACTTGGTTTCAACCCATAAAATAGAAGTGATCACTTCAGAAGGCACACCATATTTTTTTTCAGCATCCTTCAAAGTCGACACATGCTCTTTGTGAAATGCAATGGAGGAAGCTATCGCTTTTGGTGCATAATTATGGGAATAATCAACTTTTTTACGATAACCGGTGACATTGATTTTCACCAAACTTTCTTCGAATTTTAATTTTGGATCTTTCAGGAAAGTCAATAATGACAAAGTATCCATGCCTGCATCAAGCAGTGGGTCAATGAGTGGAGCAAAAGGAGATGTGAGAAGAAATGAATGTTCTCTTAAAAATGCAGATCGTTCTGCAAGTTTTTGTCCGGCCGGAGATAGTTCTCCGGGTTCGGACATTGGCTCCGAAGATCTACAACCGAAAAGACTAACAATGAGTATCATCAACACAAATGTGCTGATGGATATGATAAGTCCGAATCGTTCTCTTCCCTGTTTCAAATGCTGCTCCAAGAATATTCTGATACAAGTTTTCCAAGCAATAGAAGTGCCAAGGAATGGAATGAACAAAAAAAGGCATCGTAAAACGATGCCTTGAAGTGATCCCAACGGGATTCGAACC
>DBCJ01000077.1 GCA_002293005.1 Ignavibacteria bacterium UBA961
ACAGAGCCATATACATTTGCTAGTGGTTCATATCAGCAGAAGCAAGTTCTTCAACCAGGTGTTGGTTACTTTGTAAAGTTTGGTCAGAATATTGACTCAACACAAATTGGTTCAAGAGTACCTGAATTCAGTAAGACAACAGAAAGAGTTTATCTCTATGATGGTTGGAATACAGTTGGTGCTCCATCAACACGCGCTAATGTAAATGACATCTCTTATGAATTGCAAAGTGGTGCTGTAGAAGCAATCAAGGATCAAGTATATGGTTATACAACTGATCGTGGTTACTATGCAACTTCAGAAGTTGTTCCTGGTTTGGGTTATTGGATCAAGATCTATGGCGAAGGTTTCTATCGTGTGAAAGGATCTGGCTTGCCAAAGATCGTTGCAAATCCTAAGTCTGACTTGAATCTTGGTTCAATCACAATTGCTGATAAAGAAGGTAGAACAAATACACTTCGCGTATCAGAAAATGGATCTGTAAATCCTGCTCGTTTTGAATTGCCACCAGTTGTTGCAGCAGACATGTTTGATGTTCGCTTTGCAAACAATGCATATGCAACAAATAGCAATGACATGACAATTCGTGTTCAAGGTGTTTCATATCCAATGACATTGACAGCAGCTAGTTTGAATGGTACATATACTGCATTCGATGCTAAAACAGGTGCAGTTCTTGGAACAATCAGTGCAACACAAAATTTGGTTGTAAACAATTCTACAGTTATCAGACTTGCTAAGCAAGATGCTAACAATGCAGGTATTGAAGTATATCCAAATCCAACATCTTCATTGATCAATGTTCGCACTGCAACTGCAGGTACAGTACATGTTGCTATTATCGACATGTTCGGTTCAACAGTTAAGAATGTAACATTCAATGGCAACTCAATGGCTATCAATACAGATGAAATTGCAGCAGGTACATACACAATGACAGTTAATGTCAATGGCGTAGTTACAACACAGCGCATTATCATCAACAGATAATCATTTAGATTGTTGAATTCCCATAGGGTAACAGAGTTCGTCTCTGTTACCCTATATTTCTATCAGGAGGAATCGCCGTGAAATACTTATCGATGAGTATATTTCTATTGCCAACTATGATTCTTGGACAAGTCTTCACACTAACTCATGAAGACAATACATCCAGTACAAAACCTGCGGTTATTATTGGATTTGTCAAGGGTGCTACTGATGGCATAGATGCAGCGCTTGGTGAAAAGGAATTACCACCGCTACATCCTATCAATGGTGCGCATATCGTATCGATATTGGATATGGATAAAGATGGATCCTTTTCAAGTACTGTAGACATGTTTTCATATCGTGATATTCGAAATACAGAACCATCATCAATTGCAGATACCTTTTGGGTGCAAGTATCTCCATGGAAAGCTGACAAAAAATGGATGAAATTTTCATGGGATTATCCTTTGGGAACAGGTATAGACTCTGTGGTGTTTACGGACAAAGGTGGAATGGCTCTACGCATCAATTGCGATGTAAAGAAGAGCTATACAATTCTGCCTAATGAATTTGGTGTCGGTCCAATAACAATAGAAGATTTCCATCTGATTGTCTATCGTTCACAAGGCACAAGTTCAATTGAAGATGATCATTTCTATGATGTTAAAACATCAGATATTTATTCATCTAATGGCGTTTTAATTGCAAAAGACATTCGTCCAGATCAAATGAGAATCATCTTACAGGATCAACCCTTTGGTGTCTTTTTCATTAGAACAGGTACTTCAGTTCAATCAATCGTGAATTATAAATAATGAATATACAACTCAGCGCAGCTCATCATCACACTGCATTTCTGAGCTATATGCAAGAACATAATCCTGATGCATTTTCGGCTTATCAGGAATTGCAAACAGCAAATATCACCGGAATTCGCCTATCACAGATATTGATCGATACAGCAATTGTACTCGAGTCTTATTTGCAGAAATTCATTTCAGATTCAATCGGTTTTTTTTCTATAAAATCAGCACTTCAAAAAGAACAATTGGTCATACGTGCCAAAGCAGATTTTACGAAAAAAGCATTGATACGCAGAAGAGGTCAAACACTTGGCGAGGATGCAATCAATGATATAGTTTCAGCATTTTCTGAATTGTTGAATGCACTATCTATTGAACATACCAATGACAAAGAGTTGGACTTTTCTTCAATTGTCATTGCATTGATGTCGCAAGAAGAGGAACAAAAAGATTTACTTGATAAAGCAGAAATACTGTATTTCTCAATGAGAGAACAGAATATGATCTCTGATTGGATCAGTGAATTTGCTGGAAAGAAATTGGATTTCGATCATTTGGAACATGCTATTGTTTCCGATAAAGATGGTATTACTACATATGATGCACATCATCATCGAAAGCGTGATGGCTTTGCATTGACAGATCGTCGTGGGACAAGAAGAGAAGTAACGAAGCAAATCGATTATTGCATGATTTGTCATGAACGAGAAAAAGATTCCTGCTCTAAAGGTATTCATGAGAAAGATGGTTCGATAAAGAAGAATCCACTTGGTGTTGAAACTAAAGGATGTCCACTCGATGAAAAAATCAGTGAAATGCATTTTCTGCGCAGAGAAGGATATCCTCTTGCAGCACTTGCAATGGTGATGTTGGATAATCCGATGTGTGCCGGCACTGGACATAGAATCTGCAATGACTGCATGAAAGGTTGTATCTTCCAAAAGCAAGAACCGGTTAATATTCCAAAGATTGAAACATCGGTATTGTCAGATATACTTTCGCTCAAAGATGGACTCGAACTCTATGCACTTTTGATGGAGTGGAATCCACTCAATGTGAAAAGACCTTATGCTTTGCCATATAATGGAAATAAAGTTTTGGTCGTAGGACTTGGTCCTGCCGGCTATACTCTCTCACATTATTTGCTGAATGAAGGTTTTGCAGTCGTCGCCGTTGAAGGTTTGAAGATTGAATCCGCACTCGATATTTATAATCTCAAAAAAGGCGATCCACTCCCTTCATTCAAGGATACAATTGAACGAGAATTGGATGAGAGAATCATATCCGGATTTGGTGGTGTGAGCGAATATGGAATCACATCGCGTTGGGATAAAAATTTCCTCACCATTCTTCAATTATTACTCGAGAGAAGAAAGAATTTCAAGATTCTGGATGGTGTGAGATTCGGTGGTACATTAACAATCGAAGATGGTTGGAAGCTTGGCTTTACGCATGTGGCTCTTGCAACCGGTGCTGGTAAACCAACGCTCATTCGCATGAAAAATAATCTCAGCAGAGGTTTGAGAAAAGCATCAGATTTCTTGATGGCATTGCAATTGACAGGTGCTGCAAGAATGGATTCAATGGCTAATCTTCAAGTGTCTTTACCCGCAATAGTAATCGGTGGTGGTTTGACTGCCATTGACACAGCTACAGAAACACTTGCATATTATCCTATTCAAGTAGAGAAATTCTATCTTCATGCGAAAACAATGCTTCAAGAAATTCCTGATTACTTTGATGTGACATATGATGCTGAAGAAAAGGTAACCGCACAGATATTCTTTGAACATGGAAAGATCATTCATGAAGTGAGAAATGAAGCTAAGCGCAATAATCAGGCACCTGATTTTCTTCCCTATCTGAAAGAATGGGGTGGCGTTACTTTAATCTATCGCAAACAATTGAAACAATCACCCGCATATAAACTAAATCATGAAGAAGTGAATGAAGCCTTGGAAGAAGGAATCAGCATCTATGAAGAACTTAGTCCGATTGAATGCATATTGGATTCAAATGGAGCAATAGAAGCCGTGAAGTTTGAGCATACGAGTGATGATAAGAAAGGTTCAATTCATATACTTAACGCGAAGACCGTCTTCGTGGCTGCGGGCACATCACCAAATACCACTTATGAAAAAGAATATCCACAAACATTCAGATTGATGGATTCAGGATATTATCAGCCTTATACAGTCATTGGATGATTAAGAACGCAATCAATTTGATAATTTTGCAGACCACAACATAGATATATACATGCTAACAGAAACACATACACAAAGCATATTGGAATTGCCAGTTTTACCAACCGAACTTCCAAGTAATCGTCGTCCCGAATGGCTGAAAGTCAAGGCACCAGGTGGGGAAACATATGCACAACTCAAAACAATGATGCGCTCGAAAGCATTGCATACTGTTTGTGAGGAAGCAAGATGTCCGAATATCGCCGAATGCTGGAATGCAGGTACTGCAACTTTCATGATTTTGGGTGATACATGCACAAGATCTTGTGGATTCTGTGCAGTGAAAACAGGTCGCCCGATGGAAGTGGATATGCATGAGCCATTACATGTTGCAGAAGCAATTCAGCAAATGAATTTGAAGCATGCAGTGATCACTTCAGTGAATCGCGATGAAAGACCCGATGGTGGTGCAGATATTTGGGCTGAAACAATTCTTCGATCAAGAGAAATGAATCCCGGCGTCAGCATTGAAGTTCTCATACCTGATTTCAAAGGGAAGATGGAGAATTTGCAAAAAGTGATTGATGCAAGACCCGATATTCTGAATCACAACACTGAAACAGTACCCAGATTATATCGCAAAGTGCGTCCTCAAGGAAAATATCCATGGACACTTGGAGTGCTGAAAGAATGTAAATCTCAGGGCTTGCGCACAAAAACAGGTATCATGCTCGGACTTGGTGAAACCAAAGAAGAAATCATAACGGTGATGGATGATTTGCGTCAAGTGGAAGTGGATATTCTCACTTTGGGACAATATCTGCAACCAACAAAAAACCACTTGCCAGTCGATCGATTCGTGCATCCGAGTGAATTTGATGAATTGCGTGAAATCGGAATGTCAAAAGGATTCAAAATTGTTGAGTCAGGACCGCTTGTCAGAAGTTCCTATCATGCCGAAAGACATATCTGATGCTGAGATTCACGATTCTCGGAACAGGCACCTCAACAGGTGTTCCATGCGTTGCTTGCACTTGTGCCACATGCATGTCCGATGATTCGAGAGACAAAAGACTCAGAACATCTCTTTTAGTTCAATCAGAAACAACGACAATTGTGGTTGATACATCAGCTGATTTCCGACAGCAAATGCTATCAAATTCCGTGAAAAGCATAGATGGTATTGTCTATACGCATCATCACTATGATCATATCAGTGGTTTTGATGATACAAGACCATTCACATTTTTCAATGATGATCAACCTGTGAAATGCTTCGCGCTCAAGCAGACTCATGAAGTGATCAGACAAACATTTCCCTATGCATTTGGTCAAGCTGAACAAATAGGCGGTGGCGTTCCCGGCGCCGATTTCACAATCATTGATGATGAGCCATTCATGATTGGTGATATTGAAGTAATACCGATTCCAATGCAACATGGCTCTATTCGCGTGAACGGTTATCGCTTTGGAAATTTTGCATATTGCACTGATACGAATCATATTCCACTTTCTTCGATTGATAAATTACAAGGTCTGGATGTGCTGATTCTTGATGCATTGCGATATCATACACATCCAACGCATTTTACGATTGAAGAAGCAAATGAAATGTCGAAGATGATCGATGCCAAGCAAACCTATTACACGCATATCGCGCATCAAATCAAACATTCTGAATGCGAGAAAGAATTACCGGCGAATTGTCATCTCGCTTATGACGGAATACAATTCGATATCTCATGATGCAGAAAACAATGATCTTACCGGCATTGCCGAGAGGCATTCACAGCATCACTCAATTGATAGAACAAGAGCTTGATGCATTGATGAAAAAATTGGAATATGGAACACTCCATTTGTTTCTTTGTCATACCAGCGCGGCAATCACCATCAATGAAGATGCTGACCCCGATGTGACGCTCGACATGATGGATATCCTTGATCGCATTGTTCCGATGCATCGACAATTATATCGGCATACTGCGGAAGGTCCTGATGACATGACATCACATGCATTGGCATCACTCATCGGATGCAGTGTGACAATACCGATTCAACATGGTAGAATGGC
>DBCJ01000118.1:0-124 GCA_002293005.1 Ignavibacteria bacterium UBA961
ATTGGGATTTCAAAGAGTTCTGCTCCCTAAAGGAAATGTTGCTAAACTTTCACGAACATTCGATGGATTGACTCTTCTTCCTGCAGATCGCATAGCAATTGCACTTGCCGAGTCTGTCTTATAA
>DBCJ01000118.1:299-2630 GCA_002293005.1 Ignavibacteria bacterium UBA961
TATCATTCCATTTGATGAGCAACAACCAAGATGAAGAGTATGGTCATGCTCTTCATTTGTAATTGACAAAACAGTAAACTCCAGTGTCTTTATTGGGTGTTCCATTGGTGTTGATACAAAGACTGCGTCTGTGGGGGCATCATGACATTCACTGCATGGACCTATCAATGCATGTACATTCGATTCTGATTTGGCATGAAACCCTGATTTGAAGTAAATGACTTTGCCTGCCTTAATGAGAGTTTTATCATTATGCTTTGTAATGAATAGTGGTAATTTTGAATCACCGACATGAATTGTATCAATTGCTTCGAATATATATTGTGGTGCTTCCAATATTGCATTATTGAGTGTTAGAATTGCAGGACATCGTGCATCTTCGGGATTGATCAATTGACATTCCATTGCAATCTGATACAGAAGTCCTGCCGTTGCTCGAATCACGAATGGAAATGTCATATCTCGAATAGCAAGAATATCTTCCTCATTTCTCGCATATCCACTTAATTCTGGGTGACCATCCACAAAGTTTGTCAATCTAGGTCCAATGCCTTGCTCTTTTGCACGAGTGAGTATGGCAGGTAATTCGCCTATTGGTATATAATCATCATCTCCTGCGAATCGATTGCTTGCAAAGTAGTCTGCAACTTGTGCTGTAGAATAGAATAAAGTCCAATACGGATTATCTGTGAACAATGAGCACGATGGAAAGACGATGCTTCCTTTCTCACTGAAAATGCGTTCATGATTCCAATACTCAACTCTTGCTTTTGAAGCCGGAATATTCTTATTCATATCGAGGCAAGGAGATTCTTTGTTTCCCGGCCATTCCACATAATTCATTGCATCTTCATAAGGATCATGCCATAGTCCATGTTCATCGCATTTGACATGTGCCGGAATACTCATGTCTCCAAGCAAATGAGCAATTCTTCCTATGATTGAATAGATGATGTCCTTCTTCCGTTTTTCCAGTTGAGCATCATCATAAGCAAAGCGTCCATGATACCAGTCAAATAGTGTTTTTCCATAGTAGCCTGCTCCGGGAAATTCATTTCCGTTTTGTTGTATCATATAAGTTTCTTGAAGACTTGGCATATAAGCAGAGCTGGAGATATAAATCATCGCTTTGCGATAGGCCATGAGATCATGCTCAAAATCAGATGCATATGTTCTTGCGAGTGCACAGATATTGGTTTCGAAGAGTCCGGTAGGCCATGGATTCCATGGCAGATGAAGTTCGAATGCAGTATTGAATCCATGATCGGATTGATCGGGATCCCAAAAATGATTGATACTTGTGAACATTCCTTTTTTGAAAAAGTACTCATGTTCATGCATGAATCGAATTGGATCATGATGATCTTCACTCCAAGCTCCTCCACACATAGTGGAATATGACCATGGATCAGCTTTTCGATCATGGAATTCACCTTCTCTTCCTTCGGCATTCTTTCCGAGAATATGGAGTTCAAACTCAGGAATGGAAGTACCCAAATGTTTCTTCAATAATTGATATGCTTCTCGAATGATATATTGATGTGTTGGCTCTTTATGGGCTTGCAAGGAAATGTGCATAAACATGAATGCTGCAGACAAAGCAATCCCCTTGATGCATCGATTGATGCAAAAATTTGTTCTCATGATAATGTCCCCGAATTAATGCATGATAAGCATGGTTGTTGTAGATGTATTTCCTTTCTGATATAAACTACATTGATATTGACCGGATGATATTCCATCGGTATTCAATGTGATCTCATGTAAACCGGCGTTGTAATATGCTTGTGCAAAACATTGAAGGATTCTCCCATCAGAAGTGATGATGCATAATTCGGCTTCACCGGGTTCTTCAATATAGAATGAAATGGAAACTTTTCCTGATTGATTGGGATTGGGAAAAGTCCTGATCTTTAGTGATGAATCACGATATAGAACTTCCTTTTCTTTGAATCTAAATGCTGCGATATTTCTGCATGCTAGTGAGTCAGACACTTTGAGAAATGAACCACCGCAATACAGCATACCATCATGATAATATAGAGATGTGATTTTGCCTTGTACTCCGCCACCGATGCTTGAGAAAGAATTGCCATTCCAAATCGCAAGACCATAATCCTTGTTCAAAGAATCGATTGTGAAATCTCCACCAATGAATACATTCATTCCATCAGTCGATAAAGCTTGTATACTGACGCAATATGGTGGTAAACCCAAAGCGGTCCAGTTATTTCCATTCCAAGACATCAAAGGAGCGCATTCTTTGATATTGCCTTTTGTGATGGTTGAAGCGACAATGATATTTCCATTATTCAGAATCGTGATATCATT
>DBCJ01000127.1 GCA_002293005.1 Ignavibacteria bacterium UBA961
AGGGATATGTCCGGCGCACCTGCCTTATGCGCGATGTCTGCATTCCGAATGGGAGTGGGTCTGGTTGAAGTCATGACACCTATCATACACCCGGCATTGCCACCCGAAGCGCTCCTATCCTTGATTCCAATGGATGAAGATGGCGCAATGAATGTGGGATATTTGATGCAAAAAGTAATAGAGTCACTCTCTAAAACCAATGCGATTGTCTGTGGCCCCGGACTCGGTCTTCGAGCCGGTAAACTCATTGTTCAAGAATTATTGAAATTGAATCTATCGATTCCTGTGATACTCGATGCTGATGCAATTCCAAGTGAAATCATGTGTTTGCCATCCAATTGGGTGATCACTCCACATGCCGGTGAATGTTCGCGTATGACGGGAATTCAGAGAACAGAGATCGAGCAATTTCCGCTGAGAAATGTCACACAAATCGCCAAAGAAATGCAATGCATCGTGCATCTGAAAAGTGTTCCGGCATGCACTTCCGATGGAACAAAAACATATCTCACAAGAACAGGAAATCCGGGTATGGCTACCGCCGGTTCTGGTGATATATTAAGTGGCATGATTGGGGCATTATTATCAAGAGGAATCAATCCACTTGAGGCAACCGCATTATCAGCGATGCTTCATGGAGAAGCAGGTGATTTTGCGGCATCTGTTTTTGGTGAAGAATCGATATCAGCAAGTGATATCATAGCTTCCATTCCGCATGTGATGGATCGCACATTGATGGACTCATGGGAAGAACAAGAATGAATATGCTGATTGATATAGCTTTGTCGCCACTTGAAGCCACGATGAATGATATGATATTTCAGAGTGCTGTCCGCCAAGCCGGACTGGATGAGGATTCCGTGACATCATGGGCAATAAAAAAAAGGTCCGTCGATGCTCGCTCTAAGCATCCCAAGATCATGCTCACGGTGGAAGTATTCGTTAATGAAGAAGCTCCAAAAGTACCATTGATTTCCGAAGGATTCCGTGATGTATCGAAAGGCAAAAGAGTCATTATAGTCGGAGCAGGTCCTGCCGGATATTTCGCGGGACTCGAATGTCTGCTACATGGGTTAAAACCCGTGATTGTTGAGCGCGGAAAAGATGCTCGCGCAAGAAGAAGAGATCTTCGCGCAATTCAACAATTTGGCATCGTAAACCCGGATTCCAATTATTGTTTTGGTGAAGGTGGAGCTGGCACATATTCCGATGGAAAATTATGGACGAATTCCAAGAAGCGTGGAGATATTCGCAAAGTATTGCAATTGCTTGTCGAACATGGCGCACATGAGCGTATCTTGATTGATACGCATGCACATATTGGATCGAATAAATTGCCCGGTATCATTCAATCCATTAGAGAAACCATAGAGAAATATGGCGGTGAAATTCACTTTGAATCCCGCGTGAATGGATTTCTCATGAATAATGATCGCATGCTTGGAGTGTCATGCGCTAATGGTAGTGAATTCAGGGGTGATGCCGTGATTCTTGCCACGGGACATTCCGCGAGGGACATCTTTACGATGCTTCTTGATGCGGGAATTCATATAGAATCCAAGCCATTTGCGATTGGTGTGAGAGCAGAACATCCTCAGTCATATATCGATGAAATCCGCTATAAGCAAAATCCAAGAGATCCACTGCTTCCTGCATCATCGTATAAACTCGTCGAACAAGTGCATGGCAGAGGCGTTTTTTCTTTCTGCATGTGTCCGGGTGGACTCATCGTTCCCGCCGCAACTGCTCCCGGTGAAATTGTGGTGAATGGAATGTCGATGTCACGCCGTGATTCTCCCTATGCAAATTCCGGAATTGTCGTGGCTATCGAACAAGAAGATTTGAAAGAGTATTCAAGATATGGACCACTCGCAGGCATGCATTTGCAAGCTGAAATCGAGCAAAAAGTATTTGGTATAGGTGATGGATCTCAAAAGGCGCCTGCTCAAAGATTAAAGGATTTTCTGAAAGGGAAGGTGAGCGGGTCACTTCCCAAAAGTTCCTATATCCCCGGCTTATATTCAGCAGATCTTGCTTCGCTGTTTCCAGCACATATTGCAGATCGTTTGAAGAATGGCTTTCGGGCTTTCGACAAAAGCATGCGAGGTTATGTGCATGAAGATGCAGTCATTGTGGCGACAGAATCCAGAACGAGTTCTCCCGTTCGTATCCCGCGTGACCCCGTCAGCCGTGAGCATGTAAGCGTGAAAGGATGTTATCCATGCGGTGAGGGAGCAGGTTATGCAGGTGGCATCGTAAGTGCGGCGATGGATGGACAAAATACAGTAAAGGCCGTGGCGCATGCTTTGGGAGTGCATCAATGAGACCAAATCCCGATTTCGGCATCTATCTGCATATTCCATTCTGCGAAAAGAAATGCGTGTATTGCGATTTCTATTCCCTTGAAAATATGGAGCATAAAGATGTATTTGTCTCCATACTCAAGAAAGAGATCGCAGAGGGAGCAAGGAAGTATCAGGACAATCTCAGGCCGGCAACAAGCATTTTCTTTGGTGGCGGAACGCCATCGCTCTTGACACCTGAGCAAATTACATCCATCATGGAGCAGGTAAGAGCGAATCTTCCCATTCACCCCGATGCTGAAATTACGATGGAATGCAATCCGGGAACAATCACGAAAGAATCACTTGAAGGATACCAGAAAGCGGGAATCAATCGATTGAGTTTTGGCATACAATCATTCAGTCAAGAAGAACTCGATTTTCTACATCGCATTCATTCACCCGAAGAAGGTAAACAAGCCGTACAACTCGCTCGGGAAGCGGGTTTTGACAATATCAATATAGATGTGATTTTCGCCTTGCCAAATCAAATCATTGAGTCATGGCAATCAACATTGGAGCAGGCAATTGCATTGAAAACCGAGCATATTTCTGCATATAGTTTGATCTTTGAAGAAAAGACGCCGCTATTTACCATGCTGCAAAAAGGTTTGGTAAAACCTCAAGATGATGAAAAAGATGCCGGCATGTATGCGCTTACGATAGAAATGCTCGAGAAAGCTGGATATGAGCAATATGAGGTATCGAACTTTGCCAAAAGCAATCTGCGATGCAATCATAATCGCACCTATTGGCAAGCCAAAGAATATCTCGCATTTGGTCCTTCCGCTCATGGATATATCAATAATACCCGTTATTGGAATTTCAGAAATCTCAAGCGATACTTCGAAGCGGTTCAATTGAATGGAATCGGTGAAGCAAGCAAGGAAGTGCTCAGTCTCACCAATAGACTCTATGAATCAGCCTTTTTGGCCATTCGATCCGAAGGACTATCAAAAGCACGATTTATGAAGGACTATGGTATTGATATTGTGGAAGTCATTCGAGCATCCATTGATTCGCATATCATTGATGAATTCCTCATCCTTCAACAAACCAAAGATGATATCATTATACGGCTTAATTCCAAAGGATTCGCCATTTGTGATGAGATTAGTCTACGCATGATTACTGCTTTGGAGGAGAAAATGGGAGCAGTATGGGAATCAACTGGATATGAAGAAGACGATGAATCACTCATCAATCTACCCATCATATAAGAAAGTATGCGGGATTTGCAGAAAAAGTTCCTATCTTTGCAGCTCTAATTTCCTGCCCAAACAACAGTGATTTGGGCTGTTTGAAACAACAACCACAGGAGCACAGAATGAGCATTCGTCGTTTATACGAGAGCACATTCATCATCAATGCCGCCCTTGAAGATCCGGATGTAGAAGCAGTCATTCGTAGAGTGACTGACTATATCGAGAATCATGGTGGTACTTTTGTTGAGATGAACAAGTGGGGCCGTCGTCGCCTTGCTTATCCGATCAAGAAAAAATACAATGGCTATTATGTATATATGGCCTTTGAAGCAGCATCCGAGATATTGCCTTTGGTGGAGCGTTTCTTCAATTTGGAAGAAAATGTACTCCGTCACTTGAATCTCGAATTGTCAGAAAAACTCCGTGAGCACCGCAAAGAGCGTGCGCTGATTGCAGGATCAACAATTCCTGCAGAGCCTTTAGAGGACAGCGTTGCGCCTGTGAAAGCTGTTGCGGATAATAATACAGAACTTTGATTAACCCATTAATACACGAGTTATCACATTCCCGAAAGAGATGAACCTATGAAAATCATTCTTCGTCAAGATGTAGAAAACCTGGGTAAAATGGGTGATATCGTGGTAGTCAAAGATGGCTATGCACGAAACTACCTCATTCCCAGAAGTCTTGCATATTATGCATCTCCTTCTTACATCAATATATTTGAAAGTGAGAAGAAGCGCCATATGGCAGAGATGGCACGCAAGAAAGAAGCGGCAGAATTGCTTGCTTCGAAATTATCCGAAATTCAGGTCAGCGTTCCAATGAAGGTTGGTGAAGAAGGCCGTTTGTTTGGATCAGTTACACCACAAATGATTGCGCATGAACTCGCAGTTATGGGTTATGATATTGATCGTCGTTCCATCATGATTGATGATGCGATCAAGTCATTGGGTGTATTTGATGTGAAAGCAAAATTGCATCCTGAAGTGATCGCTACTTTCAAAGTATGGATCATCAGCGCATAATTTCACGATGAAATAAAGTAGATTTGAGCACATCATTTGATGTGCTCTTTTTATTTGGAGATATAGCAATGCAAAGATCATATGAATCACTGAAGCAATTAGTAGAAATAGATTCACCGACCGGTTTTACGCATGGTGCCGAAGAATATGTGATGAATCATCTTCGCGGTATGGGATTGCATCCATATCAAACACATAAAGGTGCGGTGAAACTTGCATTTGGAGAAAACCCAACACTTGCAATCGCGGCACATCTTGATACGCTTGGCGGAATTGTGACGGGAATCAAGTCAAATGGAAATTTGTCTATTTCTCCCATCGGTGGATTGGGTCTTATCAGTTTTGAAGGCGCTTATGTGCGCATAAGAACAATGGATGATAAAGTCTTTACAGGTACATTTCTATTGAATAATCCTGCATCTCATGCGAATAAAGCAACGGATACCGCTCAGAGATCCATCGAATCAATGCATATTCGTTTGGATGAGGAAGTGAAGACTAAGCAGGAATGTGAACAATTGGGAATTCGTGTTGGTGATTTCGTATGTTTTGATCCTCGTTATGAAGAATTGCCGAGTGGATATATCAAATCAAGATTCATGGACAATAAAGCTTCTTGTTATGTGCTATTTGCAATCGCAGAGCATCTTGCCTCAAAGAATGTGACAATTCCCATAGAATTGTTCTTCAGTAATTATGAAGAAGTTGGTCATGGTGGCTC
>DBCJ01000075.1 GCA_002293005.1 Ignavibacteria bacterium UBA961
CCACCACCAAGATTCAAGCCGGCAACCGCCGCTTTATATGTCATACCTTTTGAAAGTCTAAGTACATCGGTCAATGCATCTCCATCATTGGCATAATTCCACATTCTTGTTCCGCCTAATGCAGGACCAAGAACAGTATTATGCACACCGATGATTGCACGCAAACCGGTTTTTGGATCAGAATAAAAGAGCACTTCTTCATGCCCATAATCCACGAGTGAGTCGAAAATATTCATTGTCATGCTCATGTAGTGACTAAGATGAATTCATGCGGAATGCAAGGTCTACACAATTCCAAGACTGCAAAATTAGGAAAAATCATGTGTTTTATCAGCCGTTTGGGGATAATTTACATGGGCTGATTTTCAATAGGAACAATTGAACTTTGAAGTCGGTTTGAGAAGGTGATTCATAGTTTGTAATTTGCCTGAGAAATATTAGGATTAATCAATATGTATTCAAGTAAAAAAGCCTTATTTCCTTCCTTTTTCGCCATAATTTTATGTTTTCTACTCAATTCATGTGATATGGGGAATAGTCCTGCAATCAATATTCCACAGCCGGCTTCTGAATTGAGAGCAACATCATTCGGTTCCAATTCCATCAGATTGTCTTGGAAACCTTCAAGAACAAGTGTGATTGGCTATGATGTGCAAGTAATGGATGAGTTCAGAAGCATAGTCAAAACAGTACAATTTGGTCGCGACTCAATTGGTACAATTCGTGACTTGAATGAGGGAAAGGTCTATATATTCCGATTGCTCGCCCGTTCGTATGATACCATCAGCAGAGGAATAGAGATTTCATGGGCACCGGCAACACGTTTTTCCGGGAGACTCTATTTTGGGCCAAACAAGCAAAATGGAATCAATTTTTTTGAAGAGCGATCATATACAATTGACAAAGCATCTTCATGGGATTTATGCTTGGAAGCAGACTCAACCACCAATCCTGTATCTTATAATCTGTCAACACCCTATGCTTCTTCCTATGCGGATGTGAATGGCATAATTCTCAATGGATTGGATAAGGGAAAGAAAATGCGCAAAACAGAATTGTTCAATGATGTGTCTGATCCATACATTTATACCGGTATTGATTCATTGCATCATTTGACATTCAATGCTCCCATCGGTGCAGGATACACTCCCTTGCAGAATCTTGCGGATAATATACAGGCTTTCACAAGAGGATTTGTTTTGATTCTTCGAACACAACAGAATCATCATGTTCAGTTTCATGTGAAAGAAAGGAATCTACAGATCATGCAGAAAGATGCATCGGGAACATTCATAGAATTTGAAGCATCTATTCAAAGAATTCCAAATCTTGCATATGGAAAAATATCAAGATGATTAAGCTTTCTTGATGAGTCGGGCTGCAAATGCACCATCTGTTTGATGCTTACCGGGAAGTGTTTTCATGAAGCCATTCTCGCAGACTTCCGCTGGTAGATAATTCTCAGCCGGATCCAAAGTGAATTCAGGGAATTCTTGCAAGAACCACGCGATATTGTCTTGATTTTCTTCGGATTCTATCGTGCAAGTACTATAGATGATTGTCCCACCCGGTTTAACAAGAGAAGCAGCATTTTTGAGTATGTCTCTTTGCAGTGGAATGAGTTTTGTGATATCATCTGCTTCCCTTTTCCACTTGATATCGGGTTTTTTGGAGAGTGTACCAAAACCTGTGCAGGGTACATCAGCGAGTACAATATCAGATTGTTCGGATTGAAATGTCCTCGCATCCCCGGTTTTTGCTTCAAGTATTGTGATTCCCAATCTTTCGGCGCCATCATATAGGAAACGAAGTTTTGCTTCATATTTATCAAGAGCGATAATAGATCCCTCATTTTTCATGAGTTCTGCAACATAGAACGCTTTTCCACCGGGTGCTGAACAAAGGTCAATAACTTTCATTCCAGGCTTAGCTTGAGAAAGATAAGCAGCCATTGAAGCACTGGCATCTTGAATGGCAATTTGTCCGGTGGCAAACATTTCAGAACTTGTGATATCACGCAACGAACTTACGAGCAATGAATTGCCATGCTGCATGGACTTGGTAAATGGAATGCTTTGTTCATCCAGCCATGTTTCTACTGAATTTACATCAGTATGCAGTCCATTAACTCGCAATGTGATGGATGGTCTGCTTACATTTGCCTTGAGTAATTCTTCGGTGAATTCAACACCCCATCGATCCATCCAACGTTTCACCATCCATTTTGGGTGAGAGTACATGACGGACAAAAACCAGACCATATCTTCATTTTGATTAGGATAGCGAATATTTTCAAGATTTCTTGTGATATTTCTCAAAACCGCATTTACGATACCAGCAGATTTTTCACCTTTTATGCGTTTTATGATCTCAACGGATTCATTGATTGCTGCGGCATGTGGGATTTTATTCAAAAACATGACTTGATATAGTGCAATGCGCATCGCATTTTTTACAGGAGTCATGCATTTGTCAAATTCACCATGATAAAATCCTGTCAAAACCCAATCGAGTTTTGAGAGCCAGCGTGTGACACCATTGACAAGCTCGGTAAGCAATGCTTTATCTTGATGAGAAAGACCACCTGTTCTCAATTCATGTTCCAGCAATTTGTCGAGATAAGAATCGCTTCTTTCGAATCTGCTTAGAATACGAATGGCAGCTCCCCTTGCACCTTGATAGAGGAATTGATCATTTGATTGTTTGTCTTGAGTCGCAACTCGTACGGGAGCCGGTGAATCTTCAAACATGGTAATCTCTGTATATCTGTATGTGTCTGTACTTATAGGTATTTGTAGTGTTGGTGGCTAACAGATGCCTTTCCCATCAAGTTCCATTTTCAAAAGAAATTCACAGAGAAAGAAACATGATGTCGTTTTTCTATGTTATTATCTGTAATTTCAGACAAAATTCTCGTGAATCTCCATGAAAAAAACAGCATTCTTAGTATTGATGATATGCGCTCTGATTGAAGCGCGGGGTCAGAAAGTCTCCGATCCAAGAAGCTCCAGTTTCTGGTCTAAACCACAACAATTGGGCATTTCACTCGGATTTGGTGGAATCATGCAGACAGGTACATTGATTGCAGATGAATGTAATTGTTCATTCGAGAATGGTGGAGGGATGAGCTCTGCATTTGGTCTTTCTTTTGAAGATGAATTGGCTAAAAATGTGGTTTGGGGATTGGGTGCGGAATATAGATTTGTTTCCATGGATTCAAGATATCAGGAATTGGAAATACTCGAAAATCAGCGCACTTCATCAGGTGCATTGGTGAATATGGAAGTTCCTTTTAGACATAATGCGGCATTTTCAACTTCAATGATCGGCATCATGCCTTATATCAAGGTGTTCCCTTTTGATACACGATTATTCGCCCGTTTCGGACTGAATATTGGAACGATGGTAACTGCAAGTCTCACCCATACTAAAGAACTATTGCAGAAGCGTACGATTTTGGCAACAGGAGAAACCGTTGAGTTTAGTCTGGATCCGAATGATCCAAGAGTGAAAGGTAATACTGCAACCATCCAAGATGGTGATGTTCCACAATTGAATTCCCTCTTTCTCGGATGTCATATCGGAGTTGGGGCAGAATTTCGTGCAGGGAAAAAATTGATTTTCGGACCAACGATGATGTATATAATTCCCTTTACATCAGTAAGTTCTTATCCCGGAAGTGATTTCTCATTCAATAATCTGCAAATCGCCATCGAAGCTCGTATTTCACTTGACTAAAAAAATAGGCCTTGAAAAATCAAGGCCCGAATGCTTATTCATCGATGCTGAGAACTGCCAGGAATGCCTCTTGAGGCACTTCAACCCGACCGATTTGCTTCATCCTCTTCTTCCCTTCTTTTTGCTTTTCAATCAATTTTCTCTTACGAGAAATATCACCGCCATAACATTTGGCAAGAACATTCTTTCTCATGGCACTTATAGTATCACGAGCGATGATCTTTGCGCCGATTGCAGCTTGAATGGCGACTTCAAACATTTGTCTTGGTATGAGTTCACGCAATTTTGCACATAATTTTCTTCCCCATTCATATGCTTTTTGTCTATGAACAATCGTGGAGAGAGCATCCACGGGATCACCATTGAGAAGAATATCCAATTTCACGAGATCACCTGCTCGATATTCTGAATATTCATAATCCAATGAGGCATAACCTCTTGTGGAAGATTTCAACTTATCATAGAAATCAAAAATCACTTCGCCGAGAGGAAGTTCAAATGTCAAGTCAACACGCGTTTGCGACAAATAGTGTTGACCAAGCAATGTTCCTCTGCGATCCATGCACAGTTTCAATATCGCGCCGACATATTCGGTTGGAGAAATGATTTGTGCTTTGATGAATGGTTCTTGAATCTCGGATATTGCTCCAACTGGTGGCATTTGCGCAGGATTATCAACCCACAATTCTTCTTTATTTGTCTTGACAACTTTATACCGCACATTCGGCACGGTTGTCACGATCACTTGTCCAAATTCTCGCTCGAGTCTTTCCTGAACGATTTCCATATGCAAAAGACCGAGAAATCCGCATCGGAATCCAAATCCCAATGCAACGGAAGATTCCGGCTCATAGACAATTGCTGAATCATTGAGAGATAATTTTCCAAGTGCTTCACGCAGATCTTCAAATCCATCGGAATCAGC
>DBCJ01000027.1 GCA_002293005.1 Ignavibacteria bacterium UBA961
ACGATCATTGTGCCTGTTGTTCTGAAGTTTCCTGATTCGATTGTATAGATGTAAGAACCTGAAGAAACAGGTGCATTATTTGCATCTGTTTTGTCCCAGTACAACATATAACTTGCAGGAACTTGCATTTCATTCACGAGTGTACGAACGAGATTGCCACGAACATCGAATACTTTCACTGCGATTGGCTGTGCATTATTCAATACGCGATAGCGAATCATTGATACTTCTGTGTTTGAAGTTGGATTTGGGAATACAGGGCTGAGATCATAAGCTGTACCTTGACCATCACGCACAGAAGTTGAATTACCTGCGATAATGAGTTTGTAGTCTGTCAAGCCAACATCTTTACCTTCTGCTTTACCATCTTTACCATCATTGAATACCATGCCATAATGAGTTACGACATCAGTATTGTAGAATGTCTTTGGCGTAAATGAGAAAGAGAAAATATTTGGTGCTTGTTGTGTGAACATACCAATTGCTTCATTTCTCCAACCATCTGCATCAAATGTGGTTTTTGTACCATCGGCACTGCGACCTGCATTTGCCCAGAAGCCTATTCCTGCACCTGAATGAAGAAGACACTTTGCAGCCCCATTCATGGAAGCAGGACCATCAGGTGTTACTTCGCTTGCCAAAGGAGACATTTTGTCTGTAAATACAACCATAGTCACTTCTTTGTCAGAAGCATATGAACCATCTGCGGAATAGAATTTGATGGCATCATACTTCGTGTCACCGGCTTCTTTGGCATAATTGATTTCAACTTGAGCAAAAGCAGGTGCTGAAATCATTGCACTTGCAGCCAAAAGGGTCAAGAATTTTTTCATTGAATCACCTTAAATATTGAGAATAAAAAAATGTTGAGGAGCTTATTCAAATTTGCAAAGCCATGAATCGCATGGCTTTGCAAATATTATGCGAATTTAATAAAGAATTTTGAAAAAATGGATTTGAGATTCTCAAAAGATTATGGGTTGAGTTCAATTCCGGGATTTCCTGAAACCTCACTGCTTGGAATTTTGGCGAGAAGTTTATTATCATTCCAAGATAAACCTCTGATATTGCTTGACTTAGTACGTTTGAGATAGTGAAATCTATCACCTTCGAAACACATTTCAAGTCTGCGTTCTTTGCCGATCAAATCCAATAAAGCTGCTTTACCTGTTGTTGAATTGTCTTCAGGAACATTAGCTCTCTTGCGAATGAGATTCACATCAGCAAGAACTTCCGATTCGGGTTTGCCGATTTCGAGTCCTGCTTCAGCATGTATGAAGAGTATTTCTGCATAGCGGATTACATTCACATTGGCGATCAAAGTATCATACTTTGTGCAATATCTGAATGATCCTGATTGCTTGATATATTGCTGTTTACGCAAGTCTGTACTTGGACTTGCATCCAAAGCAGCAGCAAAATCAGGGGATACAGTGAATGGTGGTTCGCCGAATGCAGTCTTTTGATACATTCCACGAATTGCGCCAAATGAATTTGTTTGTGTTGTCAATGCCATTTGAAAAATTGATTCAGTATTTCCACCTTTATAAAATACATCGCGTGGCGTTGCAGCCAAACTGAATTTTCCACCTTTTACAAGTTGATCGGCATATGCATAGGCATTCGTGAAATCATTCTTTTGGAAATAGACTCTTGCCAAGTATGCAATTGCCGCTGATTTGTTAGCATAACCATCGCGCTTTGTATCAGGTAAAAGTGATTCAGCTGATTTCAAGTCCGAAATAACTTGCGCATAGCAATCTTCAACTGATGAGCGACCAATTGCAAGTCCGGCAGTACCGCGTGTCGGGGCGGTTCTCACAATCACACCGGGATGTGAATTGTCTGCCTTGAAACCATATTGATGACCCCATATACGAAGCATTTCAAAAGTCATCACACCGCGAAGGAATTTACATTCACCTTCAATTTGACTTTTCTGTACTTCTGTCAAGTCTTTGATATCCGGCAATGATACAATCACATTATTGATTGCATTGATTCCACGATAGGAATTATCCCAAAAGCCACTGAATGATGGTGTGAAGAGGGACATATTTTGCGTCCATATCTCCAAATATCCATAATCACTTCCGGCATAAACAATATCGCCTGCCAATGCTTCTGTGGGAGAAGCGGGAATTCCTGAACCTAAAGTCCCTTGCAGTGTTGCATAAATTCCCGACATGGCAACATTCACCGAGCGTGCATCGGATAATGCGGCTTCGGTTGACAATTGACCTTCATTGCGTACATCCAATACATCTGAACAAGCACTCATGAGGAGTAAGCTTGCAAGTGCAATTGTGAGCAATCCTTTATTTAAAAATGTATTCATAATTTTTCCTTATTCACTTGATTAGAAATCAACATTGATGCCGACATTGAATGTCTGCGCTTGTGGTGGAGTAAGATATGTCACACCTTGATTGCCATTTCTCTGCTGATCGCCATTGTGATCTCTCACAACTTCAGGATCCCAACCTGGGAAGCTTGTGAATGTGAGAAGATTGATGCCTGTGAGATAGATGCGGAATGTTGAGAACCCCATTCCTTCAGACATGCTCTTTGGCAATGTATAACCAATGGTCAATTGTCTCAAGCGGAGGAAATCACCATTATAAATGAAGCGATCGGTATTGATGTCACGATTCCCTTTGAGCGTTAAGCGAGGAACATCTGTTTCTTGTCCCGGCTCTGTCCATCTATCAAGCGTCTTTGTCATTTGATTCCATGAGAAACCCATATTTCCAACGAGTCTCTTGCCGGCATCATCATAAATCGTGTTTCCGATTTGATACACGAATTGTGTGGTAAAATCAAAATTCTCATAACGGAATGTATTTGTGATTCCACCAAAGAAATCAGGATAATTCTTTCCGGTAGGAACGCGCCATGTTGCATTCCATGCGAGTGGCACACCGAGTGAATCACGCGCTTCTTCGAGTGTCAAAGGTCTGCCATTCAAACCATTATTTTGAATCGGCTTGCCATCGGCTCCGGCTACTGTGGTCGGACGATAATATACTGGCAATCCTGTCTCAGGATCAACACCTGCTGAGCGCACGATGAAGAATGATGCGAATGGATAACCAACGATTGCTCTGGTTTCGCCAAAGCCTAAATCCACACCATCAGGATTTGTGATTGTTCCAAGTGAAATAATCTTGTTTACATTATATGTGATATTGAAATCAGTTGTCCATTCGAATTCAGGAGTACTAATATTCACGGAACGAATATTGAATTCGATACCGGTATTGCTCATTTCACCAACATTATTGATAACAGAGCTGAAACCTGAAGAAGAAGGAACGCGCTCATTCAAAAGCATGCCATAGCTCATGCGATCATAGTAACCGATAGAACCTGAAATGCGATCATTGAACAGTCCGAAATCAATTCCCAAATCAAGTTGTCTTGATGTTTCCCATGTCAAATCACTATTTGGCAATTGACCCGGCATAGTGCCCGGATTGCCATTGTAATTACTACCTGTGCTATACACACCTTGCCATGTGAAGTCACCAATTGCGGCATTTCCGGAAATACCATAGCTCGCGCGAATTTTTGCGAAGGTGAGAACATCATTGCCTTTCAAGAAATCTTCATTTGACATGATCCATGCGAATGAACCTGCAGGGAAGAAACCATAGCGATTGTTTTCACCAAATCTGGATGAACCATCGGTGCGGATGCTCAAGCTGAACAAATAGCGATCCATCAATGTATAACTGGTTCTTGCGAGATATGAAATCAAACCGAATTCAGTACCGAATGCATAGCCATTTCTGACAGATGCCGATTGAGGCGTTGTGAAATAATTATTCGGGAATGTATTTCCTGTTGTTCCAAGATCGCGTTGCTCGGATCTTTGTGATTCCATACCGCCAACTACAGTCAATTGATGATCTTCAAGATCGAGCGCTTTCCAAGAGAGAATCGCATTGGTTGTCCAATTCACGACTTGCACTCTGCGCTCTTCTGCAGTTGGATCAGCTGTGATCACAATCGGTGCGAAACGATCTTCACGAAGACTCATGAAATCCACACCGCCGGAGAAACGAATATTGAGATTGTCTGCAAGATTGACTTGTGCATAACCATTGCCGAATAATCTCCATGTGGTAGCGAGGAATCTTCTATTCTCAAGATCTGCCACAGGATTCAAACCGGTTTGGGGTCTCCAATATGCGCCTGTTGAATCATAGACAGGGAAGATTGGAAGTGAAGCGGAAAATGCATTACCGAAACCTCCTGCCCATGCGGAATTCACGCGATTGTTTTCTTCGCGATTGGCATTGAATGATACGCCGATATCAAGCCAATCATTTGCTTTTTGATCAAGCGTAATGCGTGTATTGATACGCTGATAATCATTACCAACGATAAAACCTTTTTCATTGAAATAGGTTGTATTGAAATAATACTTCGTTGTTTCACTGCCACCGGAAATCGTCAAATATGCTTCCTGAGTATTACCTGTGCGAAGCGTTTGATTGAGCCAATTTGTATTCGCTGCTGTCTCACGAGTGAAACCTTGTGGCATGCGAGTATTATTGATGATATTTTGCCATGTGGTTGATGTGTCGATCATGCCTTGGACATTAGTCCATGATTTACCTTTATTCACGGGAAGCTTCTGAAGTGAATCAACCACATCATTTCTTCTGGCTTCATAGAATAAATTGATCCAAGTATCACGATCAACGATATCCAAACGATTTGCTTCTGTTTTGATACCTTGTGAAACTCCCATGCTGATGCGTGCAGCACCAAGTTTACCGCGTTTTGTTGTGATCAATACAACGCCATTCGCTCCGCGTGAACCATAGATTGCAGTAGCCGCTGCATCTTTCAAAATGTCGATACTTTCGATATCATTCGGATTCAAGAATGACAAAGCATTTGAGTTTGTTGCAATGCTTCCTGAACCGAAATCTCCTGTTGTGATAGGAACTCCATCTACAACATAGAGTGGCTGTGTATTCGCTGAAATCGAACCAACACCACGAACGCGGACCGTTGCGGCTGTTCCTGCCATGCCATTTGATTGCAAGACTTGAACGCCGGGTGAGCGACCCTGCAAAAGCGATTCAAAGCTCGGTGCAGGACGATTCACTATTTCTTCCGATTTCACCGTTGCATATGATCCTGTCACATCGCGTTTTTGCGTTGTTCCATAACCAACAACAACAGTTTCATTGAGTTTCAGAAGATCGGCTTCAAGATTGAATACTGCGGATGCTGTTTCGCCATCTTTTACCGAAATGGTTCGAGATTGTTTTTTATAGCCGACAAAATTCACGGACAGTTTGTATGTACCGCCTTTGCCAACTTTGATGGAAAATGATCCATCTTTTGCCGTGAGACCACCCATAGTCGTGCCGTCAACTCTGACTGTTGCACCCTTGAGGGGCTCATTGGATTTTCTATCTGTGATCTTACCCGAAATCATGGTTTGTGCCATGGCAATGATGCCGGAGCAAGAAAACATGAATGCGAGAAGAAGAGCGTATGGTATGCGCATATAGCTCCATTCAGAATTATGAAACAATAGTTATTCTGTATTTACTTTTTTGATCCGATAAATCCATAATGCATGATATATGCATAACAGAGAATTGGAATCACGAATGAAATATGCAATCCGAATGAATCGGCTGCCAAGCCTTGAATTGCCGGCACAATCGCACCACCTACAATTGCCATATTGAGCAAACTTCCACCTTTATTGGTGAGTGGACCAAGATCCTTGATTGCCAATGTGAAAATCGTTGCGAACATGATGGAATTCATGAGTCCTACAAGTAGCATGGACCACATGGCAATGCTGCCCGATGAAATAACGCCGATTGCTACAAGAATGACTGCAATCACTGCTTGTACGCCAAGTTGTGTGCCCGGTTGAATTTTTCTCAGCAAAGCTGAACCAATGAATCTTCCGATCATGGCACCACCCCAATAATAGGCGATATATCCTGCCGCTTGTGATTCTTGCATATTGGCAATTGTGGGAAGTCCCATGAAATTCACGAGAAAACTACCGATGGCAACTTCACCACCGACATAAGCAAAGATGCCAAATACTCCCAATCTCAAACGATTCACTTTCCATACATCGGCATATGTTGATGTGCGTTCCGCCTCACCTTCCACAGATGCAATCGAAGGAAGATGCAAGAAAAAGACAATCAAGCCGAGTATAATCAAAGCCAAAGCCAAACCGATATATGGCATTTGAACTGATGCTGCTTGTGAGAGTTTATATGCTGTTTGCTCCACGGCATCCATTTTCATGATTTCAGCCATGGATAATGTGCCGGCGAGAATAAACAAACTGCCAAAATATGGAGCGATCGTTGTTCCAACGGAATTGAATGCCTGCACCAATACCAAACGGCTTGAAGATGTTTCTGATGGTCCGAGCACACTCACATATGGATTGATCGCAACTTGCAATAATGCGAAGCCAGCGGCCATCGTAAAGAGAGCCACAAGAAAGAATGCAAATGAAGGAAGAGCTGCGGCGGGATAAAACATCAATGCACCAATGCCGGCCGTGAAGAGTCCGATCGATGTGCCTTTCTTATATCCAAACTTTGAAATGATGCTACCGGATGGAATTGCAGCGAAAAAATATCCGAAGAAAAATGCAAGTTGAATGAGCGATGCTTCCGCAAAACTCAAATCAAATATAATCTTCAAATGGGGAAGGAGAATATCATTCAAACATGTTATGAATCCAATCATGAACATGAGGGATGCCATAGTGGCAAGTGGTCCTACATATCCGGATTGCTGTGATTGAGTACTGTTTGAAGAAGCGGTATGTTGTATCGCCATAGAGTATGTCCTTTAAATTCCTGTGCGCAATCTGCCAAGCATGGCAGCCCCCACAAGACCTGCATTATGACTGAAATGTGCCTTCCTGATTTCCGCAAGTTGGGCAATAGTTGGCAATGCTCTTGATTTCAAAGTTGAAAGTGTTGTTTCGAAAAAGATCGGACATGACTGTGATATTCCACCACCAATTACCACAATGCGCATGTCCAAAACTGCGAGAATCGTTGCAAGTCCAAGACCCAATAATCTTCCTGCTTGTTTCATGCATTGAATCGCTGCATCATCGCCTTCATCTGCGCAATGAGAAATATCTTCAACATCGAGATTATCATAGTTGTTGAGCAAGGAATCAGGATAGTTTTGAGCGATTTCCTTTGCCATGCGAATCAATCCATATCTGCCGATATGATGTTCCAATGTGCCTGTACGATAGGGAAGTTCATCTCCGGGTTCATCATCAGCTCGAATGATGATATGTCCTATTTCACCTGCTCCGCCTCTTTCTCCGGTGAAAATGGAATGATTGATGATGATGCCACCACCAACGCCTGTACCCAAGGTCACATATAAAAAGTGAGAAGCATTTTTGCCTGCTCCCAACTTAGCTTCGGCAAGTGCGGCAACATTCGCATCATTATCAATCGCAACGGGAAGAGTTGTGGCTGATTGCAATAGTTGTACGAGCGGGACAATGCCCCATCCGGGAAGATTCGGAGGATAATAAATGCATCCATCCGTTGGATTGACAACAGAGGGAAATCCGATGCCGAATGACATCAATTCAGGAAATGCTTCAGATATATCATGTATTAGTTTTTGCAGACGGGCAACCATATGGTCCGGACCTTTCTCCGGTTCAGTTGGAATGGAGTCCTGAAACAATATGGCACCATCTTTAGTGGTTACACCATACTTTATACTCGTACCGCCTATGTCTATGCCTGCAAACATGAATAACTCGAGAATTGTCTAAATTCTTGAAAGATATATGAGTTCAACGGGAAAGTGCTTGGAATTGACGGGCAAATTTACAAAAAGTTAACTCTTGGGCAATATTCAAGTTATACACAAAAAAAGGACATCTCACGATGTCCTTTTGCTTACCATTGAATACTCGTTTTTGCTTTCGGATAGGGGATATGAATAGCTTGTACATTCATGAATCCCTCGCGGGCGGGACCTCCAAGTGGGTCGAAATTACTGAGTGCTTTCATTAATGAAACTGACCTTTTTTCAACCTTTGTGGAAGTACCATTGATATTCATTCCTTTGGGCACTTCATCGAAACCATGCAGTAATATCGCAATGACATTGTGATGTGTTTTGTAATTACCTTTTGGTGCTTCAAATGTGATGTTCTTCTTTCCGGCATCATAGATGATATTCATGTGAGAATATCCACCCTTTTCATAGGAATAGGTCAAACCATCATCGTGATATATCTGCTGATTGGTGACACCTGAATTCGCCGCATAGAAATGTACAAAAAGGGTGTCTGAACTTTTTTCACCTGTATGTTGAATGATAGATTGCATTGGAATGATTGATCCGCCTTGCACGAATGCGGGTAATTTTTCAAGCGGTGCATCAACATGATCTTCTGTACCAGGTGCATATTTGCTATCGGAATAGAAGTCATACCATGGCTGTGATCCAGGGAAATACACTTTCGTGAATTCTTGCACGGAATTCACCGGCGCTATCATAAGTCCTTTGCCAATCGTGAATTGATGCTGATAGCGACCATCATAGATCTTGGAATCAAAAGGATATTCGATTGCAAGACTGCGCCAAATAGGCATTCCGCTTTGGGATGCTTCATGGAATGATGAATAGATATAGGGAAGCATCATATAGCGAAGACTCAAATAATTCCTTGCGATATCCTCAACACGCTCGCCGAATGACCATGGTTCTTGGTCCTTATTGTCAACACAAACATGTGCTCTTGAAAGTGGAGCAAATGCACCGATGGAAATCCATCTTGCAAATAATTCCTTGGATGGATTGCCTGAAAAACCTCCGATGTCCATGCCGACATAAGGCACACCGGCAATACCCAATGAACTGAGCATGCGAATACCGAGCATCATGTGATCATCACTCGATACATTGTCACCGGTCCATACGGCACTATAGCGCTGAACGCCACTGAATCCTGCTCTTGTAAGAATGAAAGGTCTTTCGCCTTTGAGCAAATCTTTTGTACCTTCGAATGTTGCGCGGGCCATCTGCATGCCATACACATTATGTCCGCGACGATGCGTGCCTTTGAGTCCTTCAAATGAGAATTCAACGAGATCAGGGAATCGTTGACCCCATGTCGCAGGTTCATTCATGTCATTCCAAAAACCACGTATGCCAACATCCACCAAGTCTTTGAATGAATTACCCCACCATGTTCGGGTATCTGGATTGGTGAAATCAGGGAAATGGCACCAGCCGGGCCAAACCTGACCGGTATAATCAGTTGCATCGGGATATTTAAGGAAAAGATTCTGCTTTACGCCTTGTTCATATGCGGAATATCCCTTTTCAACTTTGATGCCCGGATCGATGATCACCGCGGTATTGAATCCTTTTTGCTTCAATGTTGAAATCATGCCCTTCGGGTCAGGAAAACGATCTTGATTCCATGTGAAAATCTTGTATTTATCCATATAATGAATGTCAAGATAAATCACATCAGCGGGAATCTTCTTCTCGCGAAATGTTTCTGCTATGCGCAGTACTTCTTTATCGGGATAATAACTGTAGCGACATTGCTGAAAACCCAAACTCCAAAGCGGAGGTAGAGTGATTCGACCTGTAATAGATGTATAAGATTCAATGATGCCGGGAACGGTTGTATGATAAATGAAATAATACACCATATCACCATCTTCCGCTGTAAATGATGAAAAGCGATCATTGGATGCACCAAAATTGAAATGTGATTTATAGGAATTATCCATGAAGATTCCATACATCACTTTGGCACCTTGTGATTCATGCAAGCCGATATAGAATGGTGTTGACATATAAATCGGGTCTGCATTCGTTGGATATCCGAAATAATCTGTATTCCAATGTGTAAACCCCTCACCTCTGCGATTGAGTCCACCTGTCTTTTCTCCCATGCCGATAAATTTTTCATCGGAAATGAGTCTTTTATAGGTTGTGACTTCTTCGCCAATCCATGATGTACCGAATGCTGATTCATCTTCATTGATGAGTATTCCAGACTTGGTGCTAAAGCGAATTCGAACGGGATTCTTGGAAATAGAAAGAATGAGGGAGTCTGTTTCTATGCGATATGCATCAGAAGATTCATTCGCTTTGAATGCTTTGGAAGGTTGTAGATCATGTCTTTTTGCATAACTCAAAGTATCGGATTCTCGACTCTTTTTCGTGAAATGCATCTTGATGATTGTTGGACTAAAAACGGTTGCAATCAAAGTGCCTTCAGCTGTTTTTATTTCAACGCCATGATCGAATGTTTTGATGGATTCAGCTTTTCCCATCGATTGATTTTTTTGATAGATATCACCTGCACATGCCATTGAGCAAGAAAAGAGGAGTAAGAGTAATCTATGCAACATAGGACAACATTGAATTGTGAATCAATTTATAGTTTGACGATTATTCTCATTGTATTGTCAGCATGCAAATATCGAACTTCATCGGCGAGATGTTCGGTGATGAAAATTCCTCGACCATGATCTCTGTGAATATATGCAGGCAATGTTGGGTCGGGAATGGTAGATCGATCAAAACCCGGACCCGAATCTTCGAATATGCAAATCAAAGTATCTTCTATTTTGGAAACCCCGAGACTTACATGTGCATGTTCAATTCCAAGACTTCCATGTTTGATTGCATTTGTCATCATTTCTGTAATGATGATAATGAGTGCATCTCGTTTTTCATCATCGAGCAATTGATATTCATTCAAGGCAAGCACATCATTTCTGATGATTCCAATCATGGAGAGATCGGCATGATATGTTCTCGAGAATGAACATTCAATCGCTGATTTCGGATATGATGATGCATTGCTTGACATCTATTCACCAATGCGAATGCTTATGCCACGATGTAATATTCTTCCGGAAACTTTACCATCTGGTTGAAATACTCTGGGTGATGATATAGTGAAGTTTTTCAATGCGTTTTTACCAATTTCAGATTCAAGTATTCTCAATGCACTCTTTACTCTTTCTTTTGCCAAAATGCTATTATGATCTGACTTGCCAAGATCATCAATGAGTGGAATCATCGTGATTGTTGTACCCGAACTCAATGCTTTTTTGATTCGCTGAATTACGGATTGATCAATCATGGAGAGAGAACCTTCATCAAAATCTGAATATCCGAGAATATATTCTTTGGATGTATTGCTGTTTTGTATCTCATTGACATTCTCTCGGAGTAGAATTGGACGAATATACAATTCAATTCTAGATTTGGATTTGAGATTTGGTTCTAAAGTAACAAATGATTGTGCGATAAATTTCTGCGTTTCGATTGGATCTGCTACAGATGGACTAAATGAAAATGTGATATCAGGTTCTTCAATGGTCTTGGTTTTTACATTACCAAGACTAGCCATGCCGGCAATTCTTGCACCGGTGATTGATGGTTCGGTGATGAGTCTTATGGATGTTTCCTGAAAAACCAATTGCGTATCAGTTCTGGTATAGATTGGCAATGTGCCATCTGCATGTGAGATCATCACCATTCGCGATTCATCAAGCAATTCCGGATAGCGAAGTCCTTT
>DBCJ01000058.1:0-6900 GCA_002293005.1 Ignavibacteria bacterium UBA961
GAAGACAAAGCAAATGAACGCATGATGCAGGAAAAATATCAATCCGCGGAATTGCCACTCTATGTGATTCTCACTCCCGATGGCAAAGCGATTGATCAAACCGGCTATACACCTGATACAGAGAAGTTTCAGAGCTTCTTGAAAAAGGCGCTTCAATGATGAGAAATCCACTTTCGGATCCATTGCCCGGTGATATTTTCATCGCACCGAATGGACATATCTATGAAATTCAGGAACGCTTTGTTTCCGTGGATGAATCAGGAAAAGAAACGCCAAGTCTGCAAGTAAAGCGCATAAAAGGCGAACATATTGAACCCGAAATCATGCGCACATCAGTATCCGTTCTATGCGCGAAAATGCGCGGAAGCACGATCTCTCAACAGTCAAAAGAATCAGATATTTCTTGGAAGATGGTGAAGAGGGTGCAAGGGTAGAACTGCATTTTGAGCTATTTCCTACTTCCGAATCACCGTAAACTTATACATCTGTTGTTTGCCTCCGATGTCAATCGAATAGAGATAGACTCCGCTTTGAATGGATGTTCCATCTGAAAGTATTCCGTCCCACATGATTCCACCCGCGCCATTATTCTCTTTGAGTGTGGCGATGATTTCTCCATTCACTCTTCTGATGATCAGTGTTGCATTATTGGGCACACCTGCAAATGTGAGCATTGAAGATTCTTGTGTTTTCCATGGTTGCGGATAACAGAACATATCATTCCAATATGTTGAGATAAGGAATGTGAATGATGATCCTTTGGGATGAAGACTTTCTCCCAAGCGTGATGTAATCTGCTTTGCACCGATATAATATTCCCTACCTATGGATCTCAGTGGCTTTTCGGGATTGATGATGAGATTTACCGAACGATCACTCATACTGTCAATGGAGATGATTTCACCCACCGGCTCAAGGATATAGGAATTCTTATCTGTTGCTTGCTCCATATTTACGGGTTCTGAATAGGTGAGCATCAGTGAATATGAACTGGGGAATATCTGTGACATTACAAATGCCTTTTGAATGCGAAGCGTGCTATCGGTCATAAATGAAATGCTGTCTGCAAGAGTCGGTGAATCATATGCATCGTTTATCTCTCCGCAATGCAATGTGTACATCGTATTGGGTTTCAGTGGAGCTGAAAATGTCAAGATGATGGAAGAATCTCCAGCCGGAATCGCGGTATGAATGATTGGTTCATTTCCTGAAAAATGGAATGCTTTGGGAGCAGGATAGATGCTTGATAGTGGACCTGTATAACGAATCTTTAGCGCATTTCCATCTTGCAGAATCGAGAGATCTTTTGGCATTCTTCCCGGAGCGAATCGCTCATGCGTGAAGACATAGGCGGGAATAGAAAGATTGCTTGTATTCCCATCCTTGATTCCACGCACATAAAATTCATAGAGCATGCGATCTTTGAGTGATGCAATCTCAATATGATTGGAATCCGTGAAAGCAAGTGAGCGAATAGTATCATTTACGAATGTTGGATTCTCAACTGCCAGAATCTCATAAGAATCCGCATTGCCCGACCAAGTGAGTCTTGCCTTATTTGCGCCAAGCGAAATCGCGGTGAGTCCTCGCGGTATATCACTTCCATCATTGGACTGCATTTCAAAAAAACGAATCGCATTGCCATCGCCGAAACCGAATTCATTTCTGCCATTGCCATCAATATCACCAATCACCGCGCTATTCGAAAAACATTGCGGATAATGAAAGCGATTAATGAGTTTATTGTTTTCAAAACCAAATACATAAGCATTCGGAAATGCACACAGAATGATTTCCTCGCCGGGCTTATCATCAAGATTACCCATGCTGATGCCATTGCGATATTCGAGTCCAACGCGCGCGCCATAGAGCAATTCCCTGTGAATGTCTTGCAATGTGTCTTGCAGGACTTTATGAACCGTCAGCGACCACAAAGGCGCATCATATTCTCTTTGCTCATTCAATTCCGGAGTACGATATCTTCCGACGATCACTTCGGAAATTCCATCACCGTCAAGATCGCCCGCGCGCGTGAATTCCGTGGCACCCGCTTCATCGGATTCGATGATTTGTCTCAAAGAGAAACTCGAATTCTCATATTCATAATAGACTAAATCACCATCAGTATCACCAAAGATGATATCGGGATTTTGGTCGCCATCAATATTCGTGATTGAAATCGCGGGGGGTCGCATGCTATTGGCCGAACCTGTCGGACCTCGCTTTGAAGTATTCGGCATGATGCCGAGAATGGTGAATGCAGTGTCAGCATATGTAAGTACAACGCAATTCGTATCACTGAAACCGAAAATCTCCGAGATGCCATCACCTGTTATATCTGCAAGACCCGCACTCCAAAATTCTTTGATGCCGGGAATAAGAGTTTCCTTGAGCAATACTTTGCCAAATGCAGAAAGTGCATTACCCTTGAATGCTTTGCCGAAGAGTCGCATCTCGCCGAGAGAATGCGCGAGGACTTCGGGTTCGGCATCGCCATTTACATCAGCTACGCCTTTCACGATCCAAGATTCTGCGATGGAATCCGTGATTTGAAATGTATTTCCATTGAAAGAAAAGATGCGCGTATTGCCAAAATTACCCGTGGTATAATCCGTGCCGATGATGGCTGAATTACCAAAATTATCCTTGATGGATTTTTCAAAGAGATATGTCATGGGCATGGAATACTGTTTTCTTCCCACAGAAAAAGGATTGCCCGTTCCGCTTGGTGCTTTGCCTTGAAGCGTGGCAAGAAGTGTATCGCTCGCATGTAAAAATCCCGCATGAATCTCAGCTGAAAATGCATCACCATGCAAATAGGGAAGAAGATAATGATGCTTGAAACTCACTTTATCATCATCACTGAGAAATAGTGTATCATCCTCATGCGCTGTTCGTATTAAAGCTCGACAAGGATGTGAAAATTCAGTGCTGATCATCGAAACCATGCGATCATCCCGCCACACGGAATCAATGCGAGAGGAAATCAATCGAAGAGAAGAATCCGGAGAAATGAGCATGATTTCATTGCGATATTCAATCTTTTTCTGACCATCATGTGAAAATGTCAATCGCAATACAAGATTCTTGTGTAAGAGAGAATCGCTGATGCGCAAAACTCCAAGTGTATCATATAATATGCGGTCTTGCATATAGCTTTGAATCGGAAACCATTCATTGGGTACTTCGCCAATACCAAAATCCAAAGACCAAGAAGTGAATAATGGAATCATCGTCGAGCCAATAATGACGAGTTCTTTCTGATTCTTCACATTGATGATTGCATCGCGTTTTGGAGAAGAAATTCCCGCTTCATAGCGACCCTTTTTGCCAAGTGCATTCAGTGGATTGACAAGACCGGCGCCATATTCAATATCCCAACCATTTTCACCTAAATCTTTTGCTGATGAAAGCAGCATGCCGGTGATATCATCATTGTTTAAAGCAGGATTCACGCTGAGTAGCAGAGCCGCAGATCCCGCGACAATCGGTGCTGAAGCGGATGTACCCTGAAATGAGCGATAGCCACCGCGTCTTGCCGTTGTCATGATACCCGTTCCCGGAGCAACCATGCCGATTCTTGAGCCAAAGGAGGAAAATGGCGCGCGATTATTGAATTGATTTGTTGCTCCAACAGCGATCACATGTTCATAGCCCGCAGGATAGCGTTTACCTGTTTTTCCATCATTTCCTGCAGAAGCAATCAAGACACAATTCAGCGAATGTGCCACATCAATCGCGGCTTTTGTCATGGGAGAATACACCACATCACCAAAGCTCATGCATATTACGCGCGCGCCTGCCAGAGCAGAATATACGATTGCAAGTGCGACATCATCTTCCTCTGCATTGCCCGTTGCATCAAATGCTCGGACAGTCATGAGTTTGCAATTCGGTGCAATGCCCGCGATACCGATTGCATTATTCATTTGTGCGCCGATGATGCCGGCGACACTTGTGCCATGTCCTTGCTCATCAATGACAATCGGATCAGGAATTCTATCATCACCGATATTGGTGAATGATTGATCGACAAAATCATAGCCCGTCACATCATCTGTCCAACCATTGCCATCTTCATCGATGTCATTGATATCACCCGTAATACCATCACGAATTTCGGTGGAGGGCCAAGCATCGAAGCGACCATTTTGATTGATGTCCTCTTTTGGATTGATATAGATATTCCGTTTGAGATCAGGATGTTCGATTTCACAACCCGTATCAATCACGGATACAAGCACATTGTCCCCGCGAGCAATTTCCCACGCTTTGGTGATATTGAGTTCTTGCAAAGCCCATTGTCTGGGCCACAAAGAATCATTCGGAGCTTGTTCATCGAGTGCATAGGAGATCATCGGACCATGTATGATGAGACCCGGAATATTCAATTTTAGGATATCTGTTTCACTTTCAGAATCTATGATAAGGAAATTCTTTAGCGACTCAAGAGCGCTTTTACTCCTGGCTGACAAAATGCTTTCGCCCTTGTCATTTGATGATATGGAAATGGTTTCGAATGGGAAGCGAATAGAAATCTTCTTTTCCTGAAGCAATGAAATGACTCTATTCTTGACAGTCTGGTCAATTTTAGCCACATACTCTTTACTATTCAGTAATTGGATGGAATTGCACAATAGCATGCTCAATAAGAGCAAGATGTGGATTACTTTTCTTCTATTTTCGCCAAGAGGTGAACTATTCATTGTTTAGGGTGAAGATTACGGAAAAATTCTTTGTCTATCGCCTTTCCAAGCCGTAAATTAGCAATAATAGAAATATACTATTTTGTTTTCCACTTCTTCGCAAGGAGCAATATGCGCACATCGTGGAATATGACCTCGTTGATTCTTGGCATATTTGTCATTGCATTCGCATTGACCAATACCGGCTGTACACCCAAAATCAGCGATGAACAATTACTGAAACTCCGTGAACTCAAGGAGCAAGCAGCCCGTTTGGAATCTGATATCAAAAAGAAAGAAGCTGAAAAATCAGCTCTTGAGAAAGAGGTTTCCGCTCGTCAAGCTGAAGCTAAGCAGTCTCAGCAGAATAAAGAGTTCATTCAACAGAAACTTCAAACATGGCCGAATTCATGGCCTGACTTTGTTCCTCCTTCTACCGAAGGTGTCATACAAATGACGCCAGCACCAGAGGTAAAAAAGAAGAAAGGCAAAAAATAATCCATCCATGAATTCTGAATTTGGAGACTGAAATGAAATATATGTATTCAATACTTGTGCTTGTCACTTTAACTGTGGCAACACCAATATTTGCTCAAGACCCACCGCCTGATTGCAATGCAACAGAAGCGCAAATGAAAGCCAAGCAATACACAAAAGAGCAAGGCGATATTTGTATCAAAGAATGGGAACAAAAAGTAAAAGAGTTGCAAGATCGCTTGAATGCTCTCAACACTTCCATTGGTTCATTGAATAAGAACCTCACTGATGCAAATGCATCTTTGCAATCAAGCAATGATGAGATTGCGCAATTGCTCAATGCAACTCAAAGACAAATCGAAGAATTTGGACAAAGACTTGGCGTTCTAGAAGGTAAAACCCGTTCCATGAAAGGCATGAATGATGCTCAATTGGCCGAGAAATATGAGGATGTGCGTTCACTTGAAAATGATTTGAACAAAATGCGTAGTGAAAAAATCGCATTGTATCCTTCTTATTTCAATCGCATTATTGATCTTGCTCGTGATGTCCGTTCATTATACAGAACCAAGCCTACAAAAGATTATGTCGTAGGTACATGGGCTGATGATCGTGACTGTTTGTGGAATATCGCAGGCAAGGCAGAGATTTATAATGATGCACTCTTGTGGCCAAAAGTATGGCAAGCAAATACCGAAATCATTCGCAATCCTGATGTTATTTTTCCCGGTCAGCGTTTGACTCTCCCAGTAGCAGCTGCAAAAACATCTGATGAGATGAAAGCTGAGCGTGCATATTGGAAGAAAAAGCGTTCTGCAGCAGCTGCGGCTCAAAGAGCTGTTGAGCAAACAAATACGCAAAATCCCGGAACAGTCAAGTAATGTCTACTTGCAGAAATGCAACTCACATGCTTGCGCATTGAATAATTGTGCCCCTCGCGAATGCTCGTGAGGGGTTTTTTATTTTCACTTAATCACCAATACATGGATAGCATCGAAAAGAAAGTCAAGATTGGAGAAACCGATCTCTCTGCACTTTTGGGGTATAATGATCTCTATCTCACCATGCTTGAATCACGATTCCAGTCCAGTATCACAGTTCGAGGAGATACTGTCATCATTCGTGGCGAACCAGCTGAAGTGAAGATGATTGAAAAAACATTGAGTGAATTGCAGTATATACTTGGTAGAAAGGGAATGCTGACACAAGATGATGTTAGCTCGGTATTGCAATTTGCAGATTCGACGATGCCACAAGAAGGTCAGACAAAATCCAATGAAATTTCACTCAATACCATTGTCTTGTCCGGTAAAAGAGAAACCATCAAGCCGAGAAATAAGCATCAGGCCGAAATGGTTTCCAAAGTGATGAATAATGATCTGTGTTTTGCAGTCGGTCCTGCGGGTACGGGTAAAACTTATCTTGCCGTCGCTCTTGCACTTGCCGCATTGAAGAATAATGAAGTCACTCGCATCGTACTCTCCCGTCCTGCCGTTGAAGCAGGTGAATCATTGGGTTTTTTGCCGGGCGATTTATCGGAAAAAGTGGATCCGTATTTAAGACCGCTTCTTGATGCAATAACAGATATGGTTTCTACTGAGAAATTTCGAAGCATGAGCGAAAAACGCATCATTGAAATCGTGCCTCTTGCCTATATGCGGGGAAGAACATTGAATAATTCATTCATCATTTTGGATGAAGCGCAGAATGCTACTCGCACGCAGATGAAAATGTTTTT
>DBCJ01000058.1:6969-12567 GCA_002293005.1 Ignavibacteria bacterium UBA961
ATTGATTTGCCATATAAGAAAGATTCAGGTTTGGTGGATGTTGAGAGAATTCTACAATCAATCCCTGGGATTGAATTCGTGTATTTTGACAAAGCAGATGTTGTGAGACATCGCCTTGTTGCCGACATTATCCATGCTTATGAGTTGAGTGATCAGGCATTGCAGAAACACTCTGATAAGTCACAGGAATAATAATGAATTGCAGAGATCATGCTTCAGAAATTGCAGAACACTATGATGCAATAGCTGCATTATGGGATGCCGAACAAAAGGATTCCTCCTATGGTACGGAAGCGCTGATGCGAGCAATCACTATGTGTGGCATGGAACATAAACGCAGAAATGCATTGGACATCGGATGCGGTTCCGGTGGTAGAATGGTTCGATTGCTGGAAGGACATGCATTTCAAGTGACAGGACTCGATTGCTCAGAAAAGATGCTCGCAATCGCGCATGAGCAACATCCTGCCGGAACATGGCTTCATGGCGATATCATACATTGGAAAACAAGTGAACGATATGATTTGATACTTGCTTGGGACAGTATCTTTCATGTACCCTTTGATAAGCAGGAAGATGTATTGAATTCTATTTGCGGTATGCTGAAGCAGGATGGAATACTCATCTATACGATCGGTGATGAAATCGGAGAACATGTCTCTGATTGGCATGATCGATCATTCTATTATAGCTCACTCGGGATTGAAAAGAATCTTGATATTCTCTCAAAAAATGAATGTCACTTAAGACATCTCGAGCTCGATCAATTTCCCCTGAAACATTGCATCATCATCGCAAAGAAAATGTAAAATCAATACACGATTTCTTTTGCTATATGTCTTGACATATCCTCACCTGCGAGCATTGAAAGGAGATTCAATGCAAAGTCGATGCTACAACCGGCCCCCTGACATGTAATCACATTCTCATTGATCACAATCTTCTCATCAATATATTCATATCGAGGTTCGATGAGATGTTTGACGCCTTTATGCGATGTCATCGGCGTACCTTGCGGTAATAAATCATAAGCGACCAAAACGCTCGGGCTTGCGCACATTGCTCCTATTATGGAATTGCGTTTCACATGAGCGCGAAGAATGCGCTCAATATGTGGATGATTTGAGAATGTATCCGCGGCTCTGGAACCACCCGGTAAAACGATGGCAAGATATTCTTCATCATCGGCGATATGTTCGAATGTGACATCAGGCAAGAATTTCATCCCTCTCGATGCAGTGATGATTTCACTCTCACCGGCCAAAATCACATTGAGTCCGCCCCTGCGAAGTATATCACAAACTGTCACGGCTTCCATTTCTTCGACGCCGGATGCTATGAATACCAATACCGTTGAATGATGTTCTACCATTGTTTCCTCTGCTGCTTTGGAAGATATGGAAAAAGGATGCCTCGCAATCGAAACATCCTTTATATTCATCAAGAATGAAATTTATTGCGTCAAGATCAATTGATTGCGTGTTGACTCTTTGCCATGAACTACATTGAGCGAGAAGAATTCACGACTTGGCTTGACTCTGCTTTCGAATTCACTTCTGAATTTTTTCAAGAAACCTTTTACCGGCCATGCGGCGCCTTCACCCAATGCACAAATTGTATTGCCTTCGATATTGGATGCGACACTAAAAAGCAAGTCCACATCATGTGTCGTTGCATCGCCTTTGACCATGCGCTTCAAAATCTTTTCCATCCAACCGCAACCTTCGCGACATGGTGTACATTGTCCGCAAGATTCATGATGGTAAAAATGTGCGAGTCTGAGAAGTACTTTCACAAGATCTGTGTCCTCATCCATCACCATCACGCCTGCAGTACCGATATAAGAACCAAATTCTTTGAGTGATTCATTGTCCATCAATACTCTGTCAACTTCATCCGGATGGATTGGAGGCATGGAGCTTCCGCCGGGAATGATTGCTTTGATTTTCTTGCCACCGGGAATTCCACCACCGATATCATAAATCACATCTTTGAGTGGGATGCCTGTCGGTAATTCATACACACCCGGTTTATTGATATGACCCGACAAGCCAAAGAGCAATGTTCCGGGATGCTTTGCTGCACCGATTTTGCTATAAGCATCAGAACCGATGGCCAAAATTGGTGGTACGGTTGCGAGTGTTTCAACATTATTGATTGTTGTCGGGCAACCCCATAGTCCTTTATTCGCAGGAAATGGTGGCTTAAAGCGTGGATAAGCTCTTTCACCTTCAATCGAATTCATCAGTGAGGTTTCTTCACCGCATACATAAGCACCAGCGCCTTTATGTACAACGATGTCCATGCTGAATGAAGTGCCAAAAGCTGATTTCATTCCTTCGCCGATAAAACCTTTCGCATATGCTTCTTTTACCGCATCTTCTGCACAACGAACCCATTTGTGGTATTCACCGCGAATATAGATAAATGCTTTTGTGATGCCCATTGCATATCCCGCAATGAGAATCCCTTCAATCAATTGATGCGGATTATATTCTAGAATTTGTCTGTCTTTGAATGATCCCGGTTCGGATTCATCACCATTTATCGCAAGATATTTTGGTTTGTCATTGGACTTGGGCATGAAACTCCATTTCATACCTGTGGAGAAACATGCTCCACCGCGACCACGCAAGCCGGAGGCCTTCACTTCATTGATGACATCATCGGGTGACATCCCGGAGAGTACTTTGCGGATTTGATCATATCCGCCATTGGCTGTGTACACATCAATCCTGTGCAGATCTTTGACCTGAGGAAGAACAAGATGAGGAATAGTATACATGAATTATCGGCCTTCAAACTTCATTGAAAAAACATGGGCAAATATAGTGTTTTTTGCGGAGCAAATGCCCATGAGGATAAGTCTTAAGCAAGGAAAAAAGTTTCATCAAAATTCATAGTGAATCTTCGTGATAGTGTATTTCCCATAGGAGAAATCACCGGATGAGAGATTCCAAACAAATTCAACAGACATTGGAATGCGCATTCCTTCAACAATTGCATGGGAAGAGCATTTTAGAGTGAATTTTGATTTTTCGAATGAGCTGCGGAAATCTCGATATTTATCTTCTGTGGTGATTTCAATGATATCATATTCATCATTGAAGACAAAAATGGCGGAAACATGAATAGAACCATAATGCAATACGGCTTCGGCTCTATGCGAATCAATTTCTCGCCAAGTAAGAAGATTTGTTGGGATGAGAGCAGTTGGAAACCAGATGGCTTCCATGAGATAACGCGTGAGCAAGGAGGTGTCTGCTTCATGTCCTGAGGGATTCAATAGCGTGAACAATCCCAAAAATTTCACAGATCCAAATCCTTTACCATCAAGGAGTTCGAGCCATGCAATTTTGGAGGGGATGATGCTGCCGCCAAAACGAGCTTTCCAAATGAATCCGGGTTTTGTTGCAAGATAATGTCCATCTGCTCTGGAAGGTGACCAATCTCCATCAGGCGAAGTGCGGAATTCCCCATTTTGTTTGATGCTTGCAAAATGAATCATGCGTTTATTCTCTCCGATTGCTTTACGGAGATAATGCTTTACCGGCTCAGGACATGATTGAATCACCCCTTCGATCGAGACATGGGAGGTACTGCCGATCGACATTTCGCGTAAAGTGCGAATGCCTTTCTTCACGCTTCTTCGAACTTGCAATGTTACGATCAAAGCGAGAGTAAGAAAACTGACAATAATCCCTATCAGGATCAGAATGAGCCGTAAGTCCATGTTCTTTAATCTTCAATTCACGATGATTCATTGCTTTCTGAAAAGCAAACGAAAGAAATCATTCCTGTTCTTGATCAGGATTTTTTGAAGCAGGATTGCGCTGTGCATTACGAAGCGAAAGATCTTCTCTTTTAATTGGGAAGGATGATTTCGCATTCTGCACATCATCACGAATATGTCGAGCGGCTTCGCGCAATGTTTGCATGTGCTTGCGGAGTCGAACGCCTGCCTCTTTATTGCGTGCATTGTAGAACTTGTCGAAGTCCTTTTCAAAGCTCTGTACGAGCTTGAGCAATTCCTGATAATGTTCTGTTGCCATGCTATTCCTCTTACAACAAATAATCAGCGGTAATATCGGTAAAAGTTTTCATCGAATAAAAACGGAAATCATCCGGAGTCAATCGTTCATCTATATGTATGCGTATTCGAATCAGATATTTGATCATGAGTTTGGACAATCTAGAAATTGGACCTTTGGTGAGATAGGCCGCCATATCAGGATGTACATGCAATTCTATGCCAAAATCCAATTGCTGAGCACGGAATAATCGTATCCAATGTTCAATTTCTTGGAAAATGAGCGATCTGGAATGAATTCGTCCTGCACCATCGCATGTTGGACATGTGTCTGAAAGTCTTTCCGAAATCGCCTGACGAATCCTTTGTCGCGTGATCTGCAAGAGTCCGAGTTGCGTAATGGGATATACCACGGTCTTGGCTCTGTCTCTCGATAATTCGCGCTTCATTTCATTGTAAATCTTCTTGCGATTCTCTTCCAATTGCATATCGATGAAATCGATGATGATCATTCCACCGATATCACGCAATCGCAATTGTCTGGCAGCCACTTTGAGCGCTTCCATATTGGTTTTGAATGCAATCTTTTCTTGTTCTGCCTCTCCGGCTGAGGATCGACCGCTATTGACATCAATCACATGCAATGCCTCGGTCTGATCGATCACTATGGAGCCACCATTCGGTAATTTGACTGTGCGTTCATAGGTTTCGCGAATGGATTTTTCAATCCCGAAATAGTCAAATAATGGCTTCTTACCTTGATACAAAGCGATTTTTGCCTGTAAATCAGGATCTGCGATTCCGAGATAATTCATTGTTTCTTTATGCTGATGCATGGAATCGAATACGACTCTTTGCACATCTTCGGAGAATAAATCTCTGATCACGCTGCCCGCCAAACTCTTGTCACGATAGAGAAGCGAAGGAGCTTTTGCCTTCATGACATTTGCTTCCATTTCGCGCCATTGCTCCATGAGTAATGCCCAATCTCTTTGTAGTTCAATGTCAGATCTGTCCTCCGCGGCAGTTCGAATGATGCAACCGATGCCTTCGGGAACGAAACCTTTTGCTATGGAACGAAGTCTTTTGCGTTCTTTCAGCGAAGGGATTTTTTTAGAAACACCCACCAATTGCTCGAATGGAAGAAGTACCATGTATCTTCCGGGAAGTCCGATTTTTGTGGTGACCCGTACGCCTTTGGAAGAATAACCTTCGCGTACGACTTGCACGATGATGGTTTGCTTCGGCTGCAAATTGATGCTGATCGTTCCGCTTCTCTTTGTGCTGAATGTTGGAAGTGGCTTTGCATTTCCTTGCTTCTCAGGCATTTTTTTGATGCGCAAAGCAATTGCTGCGGAATCGGAAATAGCAGGTTTTTCTTCAATTACTGGAGCAATTTGCGACACTTTCATGGATTCGATGAATGCTTTGAAACCCAATGGTTTACCAACCGTTGGTTTATCTAACATTTCCGCAATCATTTCTTGAATATCGGCTTCGATAATGTCCGAAGGAGGAATATGCACTCCATGAGGAGGTGCAAAGTCCATGCGAATGAACCCCTTATC
>DBCJ01000058.1:12778-13532 GCA_002293005.1 Ignavibacteria bacterium UBA961
GGCACCTCAACAAACAATTCAGCCAATTCACCTTGTTCGGTGATTGCGATTCTTGTTTCATTCAATGTGGAGGATATTAAAATTTCTTTCTTCATTCAATCCTTTCATGAGCCCATTATGGCATTTGCCTGATACATTATTGTCTATGGCAAATTTACTTAAAATTCGACAATGAAAGTCCAATATCCAAATGAAATCTCGGAAAATCCTACCGAAATAAAATGAATGATGAAAATTATCGTCAATTCGGCCTGTTTTTAGACATAAATAAGCGTAAATTTGTCGAAAAAAAGCCAAAAGAGAGTTAATCAAGAGGTATAAAAGAATGAGTCAAGAACATAATGAAGAAATGCATGATCAATCCATCAATGAGGAATCCATGGAATATTCAGGTGATGAATTGAGTGATATGGAACGCGTGGAGAAAGAAAGAGATGATTTTCGGGATCAATTGCTGAGAAAATCTGCGGAATTCGAGAATTATCGCAGAAGAACAATGAAGGAAAAGCAGGATCTGATAGAATTTGCCAATGAGCATCTGATCATAAAAATGCTTCCCGTTGTCGATGATTTGCATACGGCATTGGAAGCGGCCAAGAAATCTTCCGACCCTGCCGGTTTCTTGAAAGGGGTTGAAATGATTTATACCAAAGCAATCAAGATTTTTGAAGATGCCGGTGTATTCCCGATTGAAACAGCTCCCGGGGAGCCATTTAATGTAGAAATGCATGAAGCTTTGGCACATATGCCGTCC
>DBCJ01000043.1:0-3387 GCA_002293005.1 Ignavibacteria bacterium UBA961
TTTCTGCAGATGGCAAAGCACTGGTCGAATCTTTGACTCAGAAAAAAGGCATTGGCATTGCACCCGATGGAATTCGGGTTGTTATCGCCGCTGTGGAATCAATCATGCCTGCTGAAAAAGCAGGAATGAAAGCCGGCGATACGATTGTAACTATCAATGGAAATCCAATTCTTGGCGTTGAAGACTTCGTAGAATATGTGAAAAGCAATAAAGCCAAACCAATGTTTGTCACATGGAAATCAGGCTCAAAAGATAGAAGTGATACGATTATTCCTAAGTATGATGGTTCAACAAATAGATATCGTATTGGTGTTCAAACATCACAGGAATATGTCGGACCAACAAAACACATAGATTTTTCATTGATTGAATCAGCAGGCTTGGGTCTTGATCAAACCGTTATGAATGTAACTTTGTTTTTCAAGACAATCTCCGGAATTTTTCAAGGCACAATGTCTGTCTCTGAAACAATCGGTGGTCCTGTACAAATCGCTAAAATAGCTGGGAAACAAGCAGATCGGGGCTGGACAAGTTTCCTTCTTCTTGTTGCCTCATTATCGGTTTCTATAGCCGTTATCAATATTCTGCCTCTTCCCGCTCTCGATGGAGGACATCTTGTATTCATCATCATTGAGGGTATCACGGGAAAGGAAGTGCCCATAAAAATAAAGATGCTTGTTCAGCAAGTCGGCGTTGCTTTACTGCTGATTTTATTCCTACTGATAACCATCAATGATTTGCTCAAATAATACATGAAAAGACCGCCAATTGGCGGTCTTTTTTTATACTGAATGTTTGATGGCTTCATGAATGATTTTCAGTCCTATATTCAATTCATCTTCAGATAATGTCAAAGGTGGTCTGAATCTCACTGACTTCTCACCACATCCCAAGATGATGAGTCCTGCATCATAACAATGTTTTCTGAATCTATCACGAGTTTCGGCATCCTTCAAATCAAATGCCGCAAATAATCCTCGACCTCTTGCATTGCTCATTATGTCCGAAAATTCTTCAGTATAATTATTGAGTGAAGAGAGCAATACATTGCCCATATTTCTAGCATTATCAACTAGATTATCTTCTTCAATGATCTCAAGATATCTTGTTGCTCTGACCATATCTGTCAAACTTCCACCCCATGTGGAATTGATTCTGCTGGAGACTTTAAATACATGATCAGGAATATCATCTATACGATTTGTGGCAACAACACCACAAACTTGCATTTTCTTTCCAAATGCCATGATATCAGGAGTAACTCCCAATTGTTCATGCACCCACATGGTTCCGGTGAGACCAACACCGGTTTGTACTTCATCAAAAATCAATAATGCTTCTTGTTCATCAGCAATCTCTCTCAAAGCTTGGAGGAATTCAGGTCTGAAATGATTATCTCCACCCTCACCTTGAATCGGCTCAATTATGATTGCCGCAATATCATCCTTATTTTCATGAAATGCCTTTTTGATTTGGGCAATCGACTCTTCTTCTGCTTTAAGCACATGTTCAAGGTTATGTCCGGACATTGGAAACATCATCTTTGGATTCAATACTCTTGGCCATGGAAATTTAGGGTATAATGCCGTTTTTGTTGGATCTGTATTAGTCAGAGACATCGTATATCCTGATCTTCCATGAAATGCCTCACGGAAATGTAAAATCTGATGACCTCTTTCTTCCTTATACCCTTTTAAGAAATTCTTTCGCACCTTCCAATCAATTGCAATCTTCAATGCATTTTCAATGGCCATTGCCCCGCCTTCGATGAAAAAACTATAGGTGAATGCAGATGGAACCGCAATTTCAAAGAAGGTTTTCACAAAACTTGCCATCGACTCTGAATATAAATCTGAGTTTGATGGTTTATTGACCGAAATTCTACCCAAATGATCCACAAAACCCGGTTCAAGCATCTTTGGATGATTCTGACCAATAGGAGTTGAGGCAAAACATGTAAAGAAATCAAGGTATTCCCTGCCGGTTTTGGCATCTTTCAAGTATGTACCATGACTCCCAATCTCATCATAAACAATTTCAAAGCCATCTGCCAAGATGTATTTACCCAATTCTTGTAATACCTCTTCGGCATTAACGGCATATTTAGGTTTATATGCTGACATAAATATTTCCTCTCAATGGTGGTAAGGATTCGGTATGATTTATTGTCTTCAATTTAGACGATGGAATACACAAATACTCCATTTGAACAACTCAAGTAAGGCAATGTTCAGAGAGGGACAATTGAGGAAAGAAATACGATAGCAAGTAAGGCATCACGCAATGCAAAGCATGATTCAAAGGAATTTCCTCGAATAGTGCCGCCTTCGGAAAGAAGAGCATGTGCAGAAAGTGTTTTATTTCTCATTTGTGCAAGTTACAGATATGACATTCCTCCACCAAAAAACCAACTATTGCCATTATTTCTTTGTGAATAACTTTGGAAAAAGTGATTTTGGTGCGTATTTTGCATGCCATTTAATTGTCAATTAATTAATGAAATATATTATTCCTTTTACTGTATCCGAGAGGAGCCTTTGCTATGTCTGAAGACAAAAAGCATGGTGGACACAACGATTATAAAGAAACCACTACACATTATGTGGTTTTTTTAGGTCTATTTGCAGCAATTGCAATCAGTGTTTATACCTTTGTCGTACCAAATGCCGTTAGAAGTGCTGTTATCTTCTTGTTTAAACCAGATGGCGTTACACATACCATCAGTTTCAGCGAGTATCAGTCTCATTCAAATAAAGAACATGTCAAACATGAAGCACTTGTAAGTTTTGATGGGGTCATCTCTGAAGCAGGTGCAGATGCTGCAAAATTTGCTGAAGGCCAAAGCAAACCACTAAAGGGTGTCATCAATAATGAGTATATTTTTGATTTGACAGATGCAAGTCGAAGCGAACTAACTGATGGCTACACAAAATTATCCGGTGAATGGATTCTCAAAGCTCCAAAACTTGGTGAGGCTGCTATTGTTATTGAACCGGCCCTAGGATTTACGGTTCTAGCATTAGTATTTGGTTTTGCGTTTGCAATCTTGATTACTTTCGTCTTACCACCTCATTTGGGGTATATGGCGATTAAAGTAAGAAGAGAGATTCACCACGCAAAGTCTAAAGTTCGTTTGCAAACCGGTTTTTCTGATGATATTGTAGAAATTCTTGCATTACCTGACAGCCGTCTTTATGATTTGGCAGATAATGATAGAAGAAAAATAGAGATTGCTTTCAAGAAAGTATGGGATAGAACAGACAATAATGAAGGTTCTGCCATCATTCGCTTTACTTCAGTTTTTGACGACAATACTGATGTTGTGATTTTCAGAAATGAAATGCTCTTCTTGCGTATGAGAGAATTCTTCTCTGACTTTGTTGTCAA
>DBCJ01000043.1:3458-16547 GCA_002293005.1 Ignavibacteria bacterium UBA961
CTTCGTTTATACATGTCACATCACTTCACTGAAGGATATGCTAATACAGTAACAGGCTTGGCATACTTCGGTGCTGCTATCTTGATTATCATCATCGGTGTTCGCGGATTGAAGTTTATTCCTGCTACTCGTCCATCATTGATTCTCGGTGCTATCTTCTTGGAAGGAGCCATGCTTGCATTGATGGCATTCACTTTGCTCTATACTCAAGAAGAAGAACGCATGGACCGTATGCTCAAGAAAATGGAAGATGCGAATCGCAATCAATTGGATACTTTGGAAGATGTTTCAAAGGACATGCACAAAGTTGCGGTGGCATTGGTAGAAGGCAATTCAGAAATGATTAAGCAGAAAGTAAATCAAGCAGTCAGCGACTATTTGTCTGATGAGAAGAATATTCAAGGAGAACTTGCCAGAGAGATTGGCGATATCGTTCTGAAGGCAATTGGTTCCGGTGTAATCAGCCAAGCTAAGAAGAATTGATTGGCATTAACATACAGTATAAAAATTAAGGTCTCCAATTTGGAGACCTTTTTTTATACCGGTTTAAACTGTTCAAAAGCCTGTAGACAAGAATTGCAATAATGAATCGACCTACAGAGCGTGGGTCCGAATGGCGTTTGCATAACTGTATTCTGACTATTGCAGTATGGACATGATACAGTATGAAGAATATCCAGATTTAGCACAGTATCATATATAGGCGGTGGAGCCAATCCAAAATCCTTCAATGCCTTTCTTCCCTTTTCTGTAACTCTGTTTGAGTCCCAAGGGATATCATAATTGACATCAACTGTGAATGCACAGTCAAAAGTCCTTAGAACTTCCTCAACACCTTGCTTCATTACTTCAATGGCTGGACAACCAACGAATGTCGGAGTCATGGTCACATGAATGGAATCATCCATACTCTCTAATCCGGTGATAATTCCAAGATCTACTATTGAGACCGTTGGAATCTCAGGATCAGCAACTTGTTCGAGAGCTTTGAATATTTGTTCTTTGTCGATTATCATTTAAGATTTGATTCCAAATAAGTCTGAATTTGTTCAATTTCTTTATCTGTACCGGTTCCACTCACTTTAAACTTGGCTATTCCGGCAGGATCAATATGAACCACTGTAGTAACATCATCTTTACAAGAAAAGTGCTCCCACAATATTCCTTTCCAGTCCATAAGGACTGTATATGTATAATTCTCCTGAAACTTACCACGAATAAAGCCTTTTAAAAAGAAAGGGACACTGCTAACATTAGCAACTGCAATAAATGTTGCCTTTCCTCTATACTTAGGTTCCAATACTTTTGTAAAATTCGGTGTAAGCTTACTTCCGGCTCTATCTGCTATAAAAAGCAGTAAATGCTTTCCCTTATAGGCCGATGATTGAACTTCCTTGGAGTACTGATCCTCCATAGTAAATGATGGTATTTTTTGTCCAATACCATTTGCTAGCAATTGAATTCCGATTAATAAAATACTAACTGCAAATACGGAAATCATTCTAGTTACAATCATTATACAGCTCCCTTAGATTTCATCATTTTCTCATGATCAGCAACAAATGTTGCAACACCTGAATCGGTTAGTGGATGCTTCATTATTTGTTGTAGAACCTTATAAGGGACTGTAGCAATATCAGCACCTGCTTTTGCGCATTCCAACACATGAATAGGATGTCGAATTGATGCAGCAATAATCATCGACTCTAAACCATGTTGGTCCCAGATTTCACAAGTTTCTCTGACTACTGCAACACCATCACTTCCAATATCATCCAAACGACCTAGAAATACACTAACATAGGTTGCACCTGCATTATTAGCTGCAAGAGCTTGTCCTGGACTAAATATAAGAGTTACGTTTGTTGGTATTTCTTGTCTTGAAAGTTCTTTAACTGCAGCTAAACCCTTTGGTATCATAGGTATTTTTATCGTCGCCTCGGGAAACCACTTTAGAATTTCATCTGCTTCTCTTAACATTCCTGCAGTATCTGTAGAAACAACTTCCACGGAAACATGTCCACCAATAGTTGCATATATATGTTTAATCAATTCCTTGACATCCAATGTAGGATCCTCTTTAGCCAACAAGGATGGATTTGTGGTTACTCCACTAATAATTCCTATGCTTGCAGTGTCTTGGATCTCTTTTAGATTAGCTGAATCAATATATAATTCCACAGTTTCCTCATCTTAATGTTTATGTTTAAAAAAAGCCCCTCAGAGAAAATCCCTGAGGGGCTTGAGTCATCTATGAGTGATGATTATCTAACAACTTGCAATGAGCGTGTTGCTACAGAATCACCTGACTTGATAACGATTTGATACATACCGGCAGCCAGACCTTCTGCTGAAACTTCAAGTGAATATGTACCTGCTGAAGATACATTTCCTGCGAAGATAGTAGAAACTGTGCGACCTATCATATCTGTAAGTTCTACGCGAACCATACCTGGAGTGTTGATAGTGTACTCAACATTTGCAATTCCGGAAACTGGATTAGGTCTAGCTTCACCGATTGCAAGTGTACTATTAGCATTATCTCCGATAACTACTGCAACTTCATCGCTATAGTCAAATGTACCATCGCGATCTACCATGCGTAGACGATATACATAAGAACCTGTACGAACATTATTGTCAACCGCATTGTATTCACGGCGTGAAGTGCTATTACCTGCTGCAGGAACTGTTTCGATTCTTTCAAATGCAAGTTCGTTACCTGTATTAACAGCTCTTTCAACTTCATACCAGCCACTGTTTTGTTCTGTTGCTGTTGCCCAATCAAGAGTAACTGATGAACCTGTGCGACGTGCATCGAATGTAACCAATTCAACCGGTGTAATACGACCATCATTGAATTGAACATGATCGAAAGTACCACGAAGTACGCGCTCAAGACCTGATCTCTGACCATTCTTAGCAAAGTGTCTCCAATCAAGACCATAGAATACAACATTCATCGTTGGAGCAGTAGTTGTAATACCCATTGTACTATCTTTTACTGCAACAGCTGCTTCAATGCTTCTAAATTTGAAAGCTTGACGTGCAAAACCTTTTGAGTTTCTATCAGTATAAATCTTCATCATTGATGGTTTTGGTGTTGGATCTGACCAAGTACCATTAACAAATCCAGTAGTACTGATTCTTTCTGAAATACCACGTTGTACGAAGATGCCATCTACAAATGATTGACCATTTGTTACAACAGCCGGTGTATAACCTGCAGCAAATGGAGTTGCTTGTACAGCACCAGCATTGTTACGAGATACTTCTGCACGCAATTGTTCACGAACAAAGAACTGATCATTAGTAGCATTCAAACCAATGTGATTTCCAACAACAGCCTCTGAAGAAAGAATGAAATTTTTCTTGGTTTGCTGAGTACCAGCTGCAAGATATCTGCGAATCTGATCGCGCTCTGTTCTTACAAGCGGTGTATTATCTTGTGACCAGAGAAGCATCTTATATGGTGTATAGTCAAATGTTCTAGCTTCCCATCCAGTTCTATCGAAAATATCATAACGATAAGGACGATTGTTTGGATTATTCAAAGGATCACTAAAGAATCCAAGTGTGTCAAGAGCAATTCTCAAGCTGTCTGAATTCAAACGTCCAATTGTTGCACTTGCATAACCTAGTGTACTTGATGGAGTAGTAATATGTGGGTAACCACTATTTTCTAATGAAACCATAAATTTGGTTGTATTTGCTTGACGAATATAGAATCTTGACTCAGCTTGAGTTGTGTCATTGAATCTATTCTCATCACTGTTGAATGATGCAACATAAGCTCTGATTCGATAACGAGGAGTTACATTTGGACGCATTGTTGCATCTACAGGTTCTCTCATCCATGTTGGTGTTGTATAACTTGCACCAAGTTCACGAAGTGTTTGGAGACTTACACGACCAAGCATAACATCACGAGTTTCACCACCGGAGATGGTAACAGATGTTGTGTTAATTGTTGAAGGAATACCAAATGTAGGAGCTGCATTGCCACTATTAGCTGCATCTTCCATAGCAATTGAACCTGACAAGTTGATTGTTTGACTCAATGTGCTATTATTTCTTACGCGAACCATAACTGGAACTGAGTTTGTATCTACTGTGATATACTCAACATCACTAAAGATTCCACCTGGATATGAACAAGTTCCACTTCTGTAAGCACGTGGTGCAATTACAGAGATAACTTCTACATCATTCAAATATGGAACTGCATTAAATTCATCAGCACCAATATCATAGCGGTTCTTCGCAGATCCACGAATTTCACCATCAATATCATGAGTTACTTCTGTAAGATTGAATCCTGAATTATTCAAGATTGAACCAATTTTTGGTACTTGACGCAAACCAACAACAGGCTCTTGACCCATTCTCTTCAATGTATCTGTAGCGGAGCTAAAGAAGTTACCAACGAATGATTGATCGTCTTGACCTGTCCAATTATACCATTGATCTCTTGTTTGATATTCATTTTGACAGCTTGAGAGTAGAATTTGACTTAATGTGTCAAGTTCAATAAATCTCATAAATGAACCTTGTTGAATCCAGTTTCCGCTGATATCGCGTGAAGCAGGCCATGTTGCATTGAAATTAGATTTCAAACCACCATTATATGAAGGCAATAGACCGGAATAAAGAAGTGCTGAATTTGGATAACCTGCTGTAATAGATGCTGGATGTAAAGGCGCTGTAACTGCTATAGCATTATTCATAACTTTTGCATCACGAGCATTCAATAGTGCGATACCAACAGCTGCACCTCTTACAAATGAAGCTAAGGTACTCAATGAATCATCTTGAATCAACACTGTGTTATTCGCAACCAAATCTTCACGAGTGAAATATCTACGCGCATCTTTGGTTGAGTTAAACGCGAATCTAGGATTGATCAATGAATTCAAGTTAGTAGCATCAAGCGTTGATGTCCAACCACTATTTCTGTCTGTAGTAAGTTGAATACCTGTTCTATGTGTAACTGAATTTCTGACAATTGTACCTGATGGGAATAATACGCCACGACGCAAATCAAAAATAACATTACCAATAACTTTTGTACGCTCAGGTACGTTTGGTTGAAGTGTATTCTCCAAAATACCAGTTTGTGAGAAGTTGTTTTGGCTCTGATTAACCAAGATACCGCGTGTATGATAGTAACCACGAACATCATTGATTTCATTGAAGCTGATTTCAGTATTTATGTTGTTATAACCAAGAGCTGTGCTCAATGTATCTGTCCATAGACCAGCTTCAATACCTGAATTTTCAGCAAAGATAAATACTGAAGTTCCTGAAATGAAAGTACCTGAAACATTATAAATTTTGTTGCGGCTAATCTTTGAACCATCTTCATAACCAACGAATACACCTGTACGACCAACTTTGGAAATAATGTTTCCTGAAATTTCAGTACCACTATTATAGTAGCGAACAAGCTTATTACGCTCTTTCAATACACCAATACCGATTGACATAACACCGATACCAAAACCTGTGATTTCATTGTTTTGGATCTTATTTTCTTTATTACCACGATATGTAATATTGTTTTCTACAATCACTGTGTCCAATCCAAGACGGTTAGAACCGAATTGATCAGCAGGTGGAACATTTCTTTGAACGATACCTGCACTGAAGAATGATGGAGGTGTTGTAGCTGTATTTGAATCGCGTGGGAACAACATATTTGACTGATCAATTGCAACTCTTGGAATTGTTGACCAGAATTCTGTTTCAGGAGTGGAAGGATCCATCTCGATCAAACAGTTTTTAACGGTTGTGTTATATGTTCTATTACCGAAGTAAACTACTGCTCTACGATTTGCAGGTGTCTTAAGTCTCAAACGAAGTGACTTTTGTGATCCACCATCAAATGTGATATATCCAGGATAATTCGCATTTGATTTAGTTGGGAATTCACGATACACTGCATTTGAATTCCATGGATTTGCTGATTGTCCAAATTGAATACCAACACCGTTTGGACTGTTCAATTGAACAGTTACACCAGCGCGAAGAAGACCAACTGAATTTGGATCTGGTCTAAATGTAACAGGAGCATTTGGACCAACACCAATGATGTTTGATGTCAAGTCAAGTGCAGGTTCATTATTGTCAGTACCTGTCACAGCATAAAAAGCGTCTGTGAACAAGAAGTTTACAGGACCTGATACACCGCGTGAATACAAAGCATCAACAGCTGATTTGATTGTTGTGAAGTTTTCTCTTCCTGCTTGAGGCACAGTACCAATTGTATAAGTACCATTCAAACGATCATTGATAGTAAATGTATAGCAACTTCTGTTATTGGGAGCATATTGATCTCCACTTGCAAAAGTTTCAATACAAATTTCAAGTTGACCTGGTGTTGAAGGAATAAATTCTTCAAAATATGCTGGGAAAATATTGTAAGAACCACTAGGTACTTCAACATTTACTGTTGATTGTGCAATAACATTACCATTCAAACGAGCTGTCATTTGCACAGGAATCTCATCAACATTCAAACCATTGTTAGCAATAACTGCGATTGGTTTGATTGGACGGCCTGTATATAATGCTCCCGTACTTGGACTGATAAGTGAACGAGCTTCAAAGTCATTCAAATACCACATGCGGAACTTATAACCACAGTCAGAATTTGGCAATCTGTCATTTGATGGTTGTTGATCGATAGCAAATTGTGCATCTTCTGTTTCCATCAAACGTGCTTTCGCAACAATACAGAATGAATCTGGAGATGATGGGGCGAATGAACTTGGGAATAAAACTTCGTCAACTGCAGAAGTTAAAATACCTGTTGCAGGAAGTCCACCACCAAGATCTGTACTGCGCTCAACACTGTCTGCTTTAATGATTGCTTGAGTTACAGCATTACGGATTTCATAATATGCTTTATAGCGTGTAATTGCTTTCAAACCAACATTCATGAAGCGTACACGAACCGGTACTGAGCCGATATACTGTTGTCTTCTTGCAGGAAGCGGTGATTCAATACTCGAAACAGTAATATCGCGATTAACAGCAATGTTAAACGGATATTCAAGATTTTGTGTTGAAAGAACATTACCGCCATTTAGTAACTCATGTTTGATTACTACCTTATATGTACCACCAATGGCACCAACTGTAGTAAATGTACCGGTTGAACCGGAAGCCATAATACCTACTGCTGCTTGTGCACTATAAGTAATCTTTGTCGAACCAGGTGCAACTGGAATTGTTTTAGAAGTAGGTGCAGCGGGATCACGCATCTCATACATAACTGTTCCAGCATTTTGACCTGCTACATTTACAGCCTGTATTTCATATGAAAAACGCTGTGAAAAACCAGCTACATTCAAGCGATCGATTTCAACAGATGGCTTTGGAAACGCAGCGTTAGAACCATCAAAAACTTGACCAACTTCAAGGACAATAGCGCTTGCAGTAATACCTGGGAAATTCACTCCTCCAGGCCATGCATTTGTAATTGAACCACTCAAAAGAGAAACATTATAGTCCTCTGTCTCGGAAAATGTTAAATTATTACATGGATCAATTGTGGTACCAGCAGATGCATAAGAACAACGAACTCTCATTCTTGTTGTACCAGGCAATGCAGTGGTGGGAATAGCTATTGAACCGCTTTGTGAACCACCAGATGGTATTGCAGCTGCGGTTGCGAATACTCTTTCTGTAGGTTCAAATGTTCCATTTTGGTTGAAATCAATCCAAATTGCAACTCCTTGAGGGTAAAAAGGGCTAACCCCTACAGAAACATTGTATGACTGTCCAGCCATAATTTGAGGCGCACCAATCGAATTGAAATATGAATAACCGGTACCGTTAAGGTTATTACAACCGGAATTCAAATTAGACAAGGTCGCAAATGTAAAGTTGTTAATGTAGTCATCAGCACCACAACCGACTGCGGTTACAGGTATACAATATGACTGAGCTTTCATTTGCGAACCGAAAGAAGACAGGACAAACAAAGATACAATAGAGTATCCTAGAAGTCTAAAGAGTCCTTTCATGCGGTTCATAAATACTCCCGATGAATTGTGTAATAATTAGTAAAAATATTTGAAATGTATGTTTTCTAAAGTGTGTTCATGAACAGTCTTTACAAATGGTATTATCAAAAGACTGAATACTCACGATATTTAAACGACATCTAAATCCTTAACGGACAAAGATTTACGCATATTACTTTCATAATACGCAATTTTGCCTCGGAGAGTGGCAACCCTCCAATGAACTAAAATAGGCAAAACAGTATATTCTGACAAGAAAAAAAATAACCACATCAGAATTGAAGTGTATTCAACTGTATTGATTCATGATTTGTAAAAAAATCACAATATCATACCTTAATCTGTAATAGATTCAATCAACAAGCGCCATGCCAAGTCTACCTTATCCATGTTTAAAAGGACAGAAATCACATTTTCCAAGTCTTTTTGGATCATCCCTTCTTTCACAGATTGTGAAATTTCAGGGATCTTACCACACTCTTCAATGACTTGCAGTGATTTTCCAGGTTCTTTATGGGGAATTTCTTTAATACCAGCCAATTTGGCCAATTGCGCACCGGTCAGAATATTGCTATTCTTTATAAACTCAGGCAATGCATCAATTCCTATTCCATTCCATTTTGGCTTAAATACTTCAAAAATGGCATTTCCATGTGCACGACAATAATAATCATAACCCATTCTTGCTACAAGATCTAACTTTTGCGGATCTAGTTTTCCATCGCTGAATGCATGCTCTTCTGCATGAATCTTCACCACTTCCAGAAGCATTATATTTCCATTGCCGCCTATTTCTCGCTTCAAGGCAATACTCTCAATCAAGGCACACTCCATTTGAAATGGTGATTCCATAACCCTTGGAGCTTTTACTTTGTGAGAATCAATTGGGTGCAAACCTGATTTTTCAAATTCATTCACATCAGGGGAAAATTCACATGAAGCAAGACTGATTTGTTCTGTCATGTCAAAAGTGACCGCATTTATCGTGCATTCACCTGTTTCAATGATATTGGTATATGTGTCTTTAATCTTGCCGGTTGCCGCAGAAATCGCTGGTCCGATGGCAATAATCGGTGGATTTGAAGCAAATGCATTAAAGAAACTATATGGCGCAAGATTAAAAATCCCATCTTTTGAAATTGTTGAAACAAGTGCAATTGGCCTTGGAGCCACACCACTTAACAATAATTGATGCATGTCTCTTTTGGGCACTTCACCCGGGATGAATTCAAGAAATTTCTTATTCATGGATGGATCGCCTCATTGGAGGATACATGAATGGCTCAATACTCTCTGATTTTCCAGTTTCTCTATCGATGGTCAAGACTACGCCACTCAATTTGGCATCATTTTCAGCCATTTCATATTTATGTGCAGTTTGTAATAGTAGTCGTTTCAGTGCCACTTCCTTACTCATTCCAAGAACGGAATCATAGGGTCCCGTCATGCCAACATCAGAAATATATGCCGTACCTCGGGGCAAAATGGTTGCATCCGCTGTTTGTATATGCGTATGCGTACCTAACACAGCGCTCGCTCGGCCATCCAAATGCCAACCCATGGAAACTTTCTCGGCAGTTGCATCTGCATGGAAATCAACAATGATTATGGGAGTTCTCTCACGCAATTTTGCAATCGCATGATCTGCTCCACGGAATGGACAGTCTATGCTTTGCATATAAGTTCTGCCTTGTAATTGCAAAACTCCAATGGCGGGCAGATTGGGCAATTCCAATATTGTCATCCCCTTCCCTGCATTTCCAGGAGGATAATTATATGGTCTTAATACCATGGGATTCGTTGCCAAAAGAGGTCTGGATTGCCAATTTTCCCAAATATGATTTCCTGTTGTGATGACATGAGCACCCAAAGCAAATAATTCATTTGCTTCCTTCTCTGTAACACCTTTGCCATTGCAGATATTCTCTCCATTGAGAATAACGATATCTGCCTGATGTTTTTCAATGAAGCTTTTAAGGAATAATCGAATGGCATTCATCCCGGGATTCCCGACAATATCGCCAATGAAGAGTACGGTTAGTGTTTTAGACATATAGGAAAGTAAGATGTGAGACGGCGTAAATTACGGAATTGAATTTCATAACCATTCCAATTTCAATAAGTCGATATCTTTGCCAGACAAAGGAGCATAATAATTGACACATAGCATTTCAATTCTCTATTTATTGATAACTGCCATTCTGTGGAGCACAGGTGGCCTACTCATACAATCCATCGAGGCACATCCTTTTGCAATTGCTGGCGGAAGAAGCATCGTCGCAGGCTTACTACTATGGGCATTTTTGAGAAAACCACGCTTCACTTTTTCCAAAACACAATTGGCAGGAGCATTGTTCTATGCTCTTACTGTGATATTATTTGTCCTTGCAAATAAGCTTACAAGCGCCGCAAATGCAATATTGCTGCAATATACAGGACCAATATATGTTGCAATTTTCTCATGGATGTTCCTAAAAGAGAAAGTCACGAAGATTGATTGGATCGCAATCATAGCCGTAATTATTGGTATGTGCTTATTTTTCATTGATGAATTGTCTCCTGATGGAATAGTAGGGAATTTCATAGCAATTCTCTCAGGCATGGCCTTTGCAGGACTCGCCATTTCACTTCGCATGCAAAAAGATGAATCACCTCTTGAATCCATTCTCCTTGGAAATATTCTCACAGGCATATTCGGATTTGCTTGGCTTTATCAGTCAATGCCTCTACAACAGGATTCAATCATTGGACTGCTCCTTCTTGGCATTGTGCAATTGGGGATACCTTATATTCTCTATGCAAAAGCAATTCAACATGTGACTGCACTTGAATCTATACTCATTCCGGTACTGGAACCACTTCTCAATCCCCTTTGGGTATTTCTTGCTTCAGGCATCATTCCGGGCAAAGGAGCATTTATCGGCGGAGCAATTGTTGTGATAGCAATTTTAGGCAGAAGCCTATTGAATACAATGAGTAAAAAATGACGAAAGAAGAAAAAAGACTCATTGTCCAAGTGCATGAACAAACTTGCAGAGACGGCAAGGAGTATTATCGCGACCCCCTGACTGGAAACCTTGTTTTTACGAAAACAAAACACCTTCGTAGAGGATATTGCTGTAAGAATCGATGCAGACATTGTCCTTATGGGTATAATCCCGAAGCTTTATGATGTCTTGGATAAGAACTATCAACTCGATACCGTAAATTTGCCTTAGACCATTACATTCAAACATTGAATTTCCATGCGCCTTTTTTTACTGCTTTTCACATTTGCTCAATTATTGTGTCTCAATTTGAATGCTCAATCAATCATTCGAGGCACGATAACGGATAAGTCAACGAAAAAATCTATTTCATCTGCAACTATTCGCGTGATGGGTACATATTATGGTGCTATCTCCGATGCAAATGGAGCATATTCCATCAAGAAAATTCCTGCCGGAAAAAACTATACATTGGAAATCACGCGGATTGGTTTTCGAACAATCAAAAAAACAGGAATTGCAATTGGGAAAAAAGATACGCTCTCATTGAATTTCACGATGGAAGAGTCAAATGTCGCACTCGACAAAGATGTAATCGTAATTGGTGAAAGACCACTCGTTGATGTTGAAGAAACGCAAAGTTTGCGTGCTGTGAATCGAGAGAATATTCAGCAGATGGTTGCAGAAAATGTTACTGATATCTTAACTCAGCAAACAGGTCTCATTTCTCAAAACAATGAAATTTTCATTCGTGGTGGTCGTGGCTATGAAGCCGCATATCTTCTTGATGGAGTTTCAATTCAAGATCCACTTGCCGGAACCGGATTTGGTTTGCAGTTGTCTGCAAATTCACTGCAAGAAGTGGAAGTAATTACAGGTGGTTTCAACCCTGAATATGGTCAGGCGACAAGTGGAATCATCAATATCAAAACACGTGAAGGCGCATCCAAATATGAAGGATCGGCTGCTCTACGCAGAGCATGGAGAATGTTCGAAAGAAGCGCAAGAGATCGCGATACGAATTCAACATTTCTGACCGATATTTTGGAATTAACTTTTTCCGGACCAGAACCAATTACATCACAATTGCTTCCAGCACTTGGAATAACATTACCCGGTAAAATCAGTTTCTTCACAAATTTTTATGGCAATGTTTCCGATGATCTCGTTCCGGAATTTGCCAGAGCACCTGTCAAGACATCACTCTTTTCGAATGACTTTGCATTGAGACAAGACAATGCAATCAATATGATGGGTAAATTGACTTGGACATTTTCTCCTTCACTTCGATTCACCTATACGCATACCAGAAACTTCGCATTGAATCGCAATACAAGAACCGTGCAAACAAATCTTGAATATGTACTTCCGGATCCCGGTTATCAATTTCCTTTTCAAAGCAATTTTGATGGAGCGCTATCTTATGCAACAATGCAAAAACTGCATTCATTCACTATGTATCATTCACTCGGACCATCAACGCTGTATGAAATTCGCGTATCGAATTTCTTCACGCACTTGAAGGTTGATGCAAATGGAAGATCTTTCTCTGATTATAGAGAGCCACAAGACATTCCACAGATTCCGGCTGACTATTATGATACCGGTGATAGCACAAGACTTGGCATTATTCCCGGTGATGGTTTTTTTGATGCAGGAAATGGTTTTATCTGGCGCGAACATTATATGGATGAATGGACAGTACGCGGGGATCTTACGACATTACTTTCCGAAAAGAATAAAATCAAAACAGGTGTCGAATTCCGCTTTCAAGAATTACAACAAGCCGAAATATTTTCTCCATGGCTTGGCCCGCTCGGCTTGAATAATGATATCTTCAAAACCAATGCAACAGTCGGCGCACTGTATGCGCAAAACAATATCTCATTCAAGGGATTAATTCTCAACTATGGAATGCGATTGGATCTCTGGGCACCGGGAGCTTTGGTCGATGAAGCAATTGAGAATGAAAATATTCCGACGATTACAGACAATCAAAGAAACTCCTATCGCGAGGGAACTTTCGGCATGTTCGGAAGAAGATGGAAAGCCCGTCTCAGTCCACGACTCGG
>DBCJ01000113.1 GCA_002293005.1 Ignavibacteria bacterium UBA961
TGCAGGAAAACCGATGGGTCGATATGCAGTTGGAAATCCATTTGCGGTATATGCATGAGTTTCTGCCAAACGTAAAGCATGCTCATGATAATCGAGTGCATCGGATTGAGGAATTGGTGAAACCACAATCGAAAGAATGACATGCGCGATGAATCCCAATGCACCAATGAGCATTAGATTTCTTATGAATTTGTGATCATATCGAGAAAACAAAAATTTCATGGGCATGAATGAGAAACAGGGAAATACCGCGAGGCATTTCCCTGTTGATGATCTACAAAGAATGATGCTTATGGAATATTACCAATCAGCGAGAAGCGCATGGTATTTCCTAGAGGATGATTTTCTTCTGTTGGAATCACGAAGCTGAAATCAAGATTGAATACATCATAGCGAATACCTGTACCAACCGTGAAGAATTTTCTGTTACCGATTGATGCCGGTTCAGAAAAGTATCCACCGCGCAATGCAACAACTTGTTCATACCAATATTCTACACCGAATGATGTTTCTATACCACCTCTTTCCCAAGCGGTGACAAAAGAAGTTGGAATTGGATCATTCACCAAACTATCGCGACGTACAAGCAATTTTGCCATATCGAAAGCAAATGTCAACTTATTGAATTCATCTTCGAGAACTGTAACTGCCGTTCCGATGCGAAGTGTTGTTGGGAGTGGATCCGATACATTGATATAGGTAACTTTCGGACCGATATTCGCGAGATTGAAACCGAGACCGAATTTATCGCCGAGGTCAAGTCCGAATAGATCGAGATTGGTAGGTCTCCAAAGCATGCCCAAATCAAATGCAAGACTTCGACCGATACCATCACCTGTTCCTGTTCCTTGTGCATTTACGGGGGCACCAAGATTTGATTCAATGTATTTTATCTGAAATCCCGCACCGATGTCATCTGCTATCAAAGTTCCATAGCCTACACCAAGTGCATATTCAAAGGAACGAAATGTATTGAGCACTTTACCGCTGAAGTCTGTTCTTTTGAATTCACCTAAATTCATGAGCATGAAATTGGCATTTATTGTCCCTTCGAGTGAAGGCACATATTGACTATAAGCTGCATGTGCATAGAATAAGTCAGCATTGAATTGTGGCAACCATTTGGCATAAGCCAAAGCGACTTTTTTATCATTGGATTTTGTGGTTGCCGGAACTTGAAAACCAAGTCCACCGACATTCCAATGTGTTGCATAAATATTGTCCCCCAAACCTGTTCCGGTTTCCCCCATACCATTCGCCCTTGAATCAGGCGAAATTGTGATGAAAGGCACAGCCGCCTGCCCAAAGATCGATACTGTTCCGCTCATCAATGCCAATGCAATCACGATGCTTTTGGCCACAATTGAGTTCTTCATAACATATTCCATTCTATCAGTGATACTTTGTTTCTATTTGAGTTATTGCGTGACAATGACTTTTCCGTGCAATGTGGTGCCCGGTCCATTTTGTTCTTTTACATGCATGACGCAAAGATAGACTCCCATGGGAACCGGTGTTCTTTGCATATCCGTGCAATCCCAGCGATATGTCCAGGTATGCAATTCTTGTTTTTCAAGGGTTTCTTTTTTCATCAATCGACCATTCATGTCAAAAATACGAATTTCAGCTTCTGTGGGAAGTGATTGATTATGAATAAAGCCAATATTCGCAAATTGATTTGTAGGATTTGGATAGACAAATAATCCTTCGGTTATCAAGTTAGAGTCATTGTCTGCTAATCTGAAATATGTTTCGGTTTCAGAATAATTATTCCAAATGTCCCATGCTCTCACGCGCACGGAATTCGTTCCTGTCTTGAGATTAAAAATGCGCTTTTGCGCCGTGCCTCTCCGTGCATCGGAAAGATCTGCTTGATATTCCGCGGTGAGGTCCACCGGAATTCTGTCGGAATTAAACCAAGCTTCTATATTATGTCCGATACCCGCACCTGTTGCATTTATTGCCGTATTATCCGAAAGATCCACAATCAACAGTGGATTTCTTCTTACAAGATTACCCGGTTGAAATGTTCTATTGTCCAAATAAATTGCAATTGTTGGTCCATCAGTGTCAGGCTCTGATATTGATTCAATACCTCCTACTTTGAACCCTCTCGTGCTTCCTTTTGCTGTCACATCATCTTGTGTATAGGCAAAGCCGAGCATTCTACCGCGTTTATTGGTGAAGCCGATATCTTTCGGAACAATGAATGAACCTATAAATTGACCATTCTTGACAGCAAATGTACTTCTTGCCAAAACATTGCCTTGCTCATTGATTGTATGTGTCACATTATCGATTGGATCCTTCACTTTGAGTTCAATATCGCTGTCCTTTACAGTTACAAGAACTGTACCATCAAAGGTATCATCCACGGAATAATTGGAAGCAAGTCTGACTGAACCTGTAACCGTCACTTTTTGCAATGCTTTGATATTGATGATGGAAGAATCCGGAATCGTAGGATCTTCATCCACGAATCTCATATTGATGCTATCAAATGTTATGATATCATTCGGCATCTGCAAATGCAATGCTGGATCACCAAGAATCAAATATTTTTCATCATTGTCGCCAAAGAGTTCTTGTTTGGTTTTATACATGGCTTCGCCGATGGATATATATCGACCCATTGTATCGCGTGAGAACAGATAGCGATAAAATCTATCACATATCACTGCATTCTCTCCGGAATACACAAGCCTTGTCGCGGCAAAAACACCGATTGCTCCACCTCTTTCACTTCTCAATAAATCTTCGGCTCCTGATTCACGCTCTGCATCATCGAAGCGGGCAAAATCACAAGTGGCGGCAGTGAGAAAAAAGAGTTTGTCTTTATTCAGCATTTGCGGGATGGTGGTCTCTTTTTCAAAGATGCGCTCATGTGCCCAGAGTCTTGGACTTCCATGTCCGATCCAATTCAAAAGAACAGCACCATTATTGTTTATCTCAGAAAGTAGATCTTGTGTGACTGTTGGTTTTCTACGACCATTCGACACAATTTCCGCGGGGTATTGAGCAAGATAAATTTTCTTCAAAATCATGTCTTCAGGAATTGCATCGCGGGCTAATCCTTCCGATTGACTCGTATGTTGCGTTCCTTCTGAACCAGATCCGACCGGCCCATCATCTGCAACCAGACATACTGTTTGTTGCCATGTGCCTTTCACCAATTCTTGTTCATAGTGTTTGATTTTTTCAACAAGATAATTTCCATTATCATTGGAGAGAACCGGCATGCGACCCATGATGATGTCGATCATTCTATCCTTACCTCGCAGACGAGCAAAATAGTCATCCACGCAAGCAGAAACTGTTTCTCTATAATATTGCGGGATATCATCTGTTTGATAAGTCGGGATATAATTTGGAATCGTGACTTGTATATTTTTATAGTCATAATGTCCATCACCCCAGAACATCATATACTTTGGTTTTTTTGTCCAAGAATTCACTGCATGTGCCGCATAATCTCTGATTGCTGTGATATCCTGCATGCCGCAAGCGAATTCAGTGTAAATGTCATTAGTAGTGACAATCTTCACTGAAACTCCTGTGGATTCTCTATACTCTTTATATTTCGTTGCTGATTGAATAAGATCCTGATGCGTGATCAATAACATGTCCGTACCTTCATTGTCAATGCGCAAGCCGGTGGGTGTGATCGATTTGATTGATGGATTTACAAATGTCCCGGAGATAAAATATCTGCGTGGTTGCAATGATGTTTCATTTACTCTGAACACATAAATACCACCTGTTGTGGACACATTTTCCAGTAATTGTGGATGGCGTGGATCCGTGACGTCAAAACCTAGAATTTCCTGAGAAGCAAATCTTGACACATTATATTCTGTTCCACCATTTCTCTTCACATCTGAAAATACTTCGAGTTGATTATTCGATGCAGTAAGTGTTCGAGGATAGAGTATTTCAAACCAATCAACAATTGCTGTTGAAGCAATGCCACCTTGTGGACTTTGATAGGAGAATCGTAATACGGAACGATTGTCTTGAGCTATTGCGCTTGAAGAGATACTTACTTCACGCAATGGCGTTCCGATTGCTTCGGTATAATTATAGTAATTATTGAATGGATTCGTGCCAGGGATAGTGACAGCATCGATTTGAATATTCTGCTCACTGACAGTGAGTTGTCCATCGGACTTTGTTTTGCTAACAACTTTGTATCGATATACTACTGAATCAATTCTCGCAAAATCCGTAAGCAAAGTCGTAAATGTTCTGGGAGAAATTGATTCAATCGACTTACCAAACCACACTCTTCCTGATGGTGCTGAGAATGCATTCATCAATTCTTCTTCATTGAATGTGCGAGACATGAATGTTGAAGGTCTGAATTTCACTGAATCATTTGTAATCGCGGGAATCGCTTGTGCGCGTAATCCGGCAGCACCACCAATGGTAATCAAGTAAGAAGATTCTTTGTCATAAGGATGTGTGAAATGTCTGAAATCAAGGTTCTTTCCTGCTTCATCTGTATCCAATCGAAAACCTTTTGCATGTTCGCCATAGAAATAAATGGCATCGAGTTCGCCATCATTATTTGTTTTGACAATGATTGGCTGTTCGGACATTGTATTTGCCAAAGCTGAGTCAATATTTTCGGGTAGCATTGTGCCACCGAGACCGAATACTTTTATTGTCGCGATCTGATCCTTTCCAACATTGATTCCTGCCGATGCGAGTGCTGATTTATCCAATTTGTAAATGCCCTGTTGATTGACATTCACCTTTGCCCATGGTCCATTGAGTTTCAATGTCTTTGGAATGATTTTGGCAAATGCAGACTGCTTATCAACTAACCAAGATCTTGTTTCATTATGGTTTGCGGATACATCTATATCATCAAAACCATCCGCGATTATCGAGGAATTCATATTGGTTGGATTGAAGATCACAGTGCATTCAATTGTCTTGGGGATTTCTAGTATTCCTGTGATGGCATTTACTCTCAGAGCTTTGATATTCAGATGTGCGATATGCCTATTACGAGCAATTCCTGAATAGGTGATTTCAGCCCAATTGGTTTTGTCTTCGATTGTATAAAGGGCTTCATCAATTCGATGAATGAAACCTGAGATATTCTCTGAATCTTTTACAAGTGTGGGAACCGGTGATATCAAACCTTGGATTTTTTGAATCATTCCGGTTTTACATGAGTACAATGAAAAATGCTGTTCACCCGGTACTGTGAGAGGAATTGAGTAGACAATTTCTGAGGGAGATCCTGGATTTCCCTTTCTGATTGCATGTTTTATTTGCGGGAATATCGTTGTTTGACCATCAACTGTTTGTATTGTGTCATATCCAATGATTTCGACTTTCAAACGAACAGTGAACTTTTTCAAATCTGATTGAATGATGGCGCTCTTTGGAAGTCCCTGATTGGCCTGCATTCCATTCGAGATGAAAATGCACAGCATGCAAACAATAATCCCCTTGATCATGGTCATTGTATGTATTGCTGACTGTGTCATTGATTCTCCTTACAAAATGTACATGGCATGGGATGAATGCTGTTCCAGTTGTCAGACCGATTAATATAGGATAAAGTTCCTCGGTCTTGGTGCTTTCATGTCCAACCAAGTGTTAAAAGACATGTATCGTAAGAAGAATAGGCAGTCGCAAATGATGTGGAACAGAATCGCATGCAAATTACCATGCAATGTTTTCACTCACAAAGGAAAAATTTATGCCAAACTCCTAAAAACGCCATTTCAATTGATAAGTAGCAATTATGAAATGTATAATCAACACTCTTTATCACATCACACTTTCGAAAGTGTGCAAGTTTTTCCTCACTTGTCCTGACACTTTTGGCAGGGCATGTCCAATTTTGTAAGTTTACATCACTAAATAAGCTACCTTCAGGGGTTAGCCCCATGTTTTACTGATGAGGCATGTGTTTCTGCCTATGATAATCTCTCTACTCATTGGCATTGCTGTCGGTTTTGTACTAGCCATTCCACCCGGTCCGGTGGGAGTGTCTGTCATACGCATTGCTTTGAATAATGACAAGAGAGGTGGCATACTCATCAGTATTGGTGCGTCTTTGATGGATGTTCTCTACTGTTTGTTGGCCATGCTGTTCACAACGGCAGTATTCGGTTCAGTTCAGTATTTTTTCGATGAATATCCTTTCGCGATGCTTTTGTTTCAGGGTTTTTGCGTAGCAGCAATGTTCATTTTTGGGCTATTGCAATTCAAAACTCCAAAATTTTCTTCTCAAAGCCCGGAAATGGCTAATAACATAGCTGTTTCGCCATTAAAACGGTTAATGGAGCGATTAAAGCAT